>NZ_QTVL01000020.1:0-47442 GCF_003460565.1 Blautia sp. AF32-4BH
TATCATAGAAGAACCTTCCAAACATTATTTTACAGAAAAAGTTTCATACTCTCGCTTTATTAGAGAGCATTCACTCTTTTTCTGATATATGCTCTAGTGTTTGCGCTAGAATCCATTTCACATGATCGTCGCTTAATCGATAAAATATATTCTTTCCAGATCTTCTTGATTTAACCAAATGGGCGGAACGTAGTGACTTTAATTGATGTGAAATGGCTGATTCATTAAAATCCATTTTATATGCCAATTCACTTACACAAAGTTCGCCCTCCATTAAAAACCATAGTATTTTCATTCTGGTTAGATCGCCCATAGCTCGGTATAATTTAGTGAGTTGTTCTATTTCGATGCTGGATGGAATATTATTTTCTATTTTCAAATAATCACCTCTTTCCCCTATATATATTGACAATCTTTAAGTCAAGAACTATCATAAGATTGATAGTAGGAGGAGATATAATGTCACATTACAACTTACCTCATAATCACGGTCAAAGTATTGATCGTGTGTTAGAGAATATGCCAACTACTGAAAGTTTTCAAGAAGTGTCTATTCTTTTTCAGCAGCTTGGTGATGGGAGCCGGTTACGAATATTATGGCTTCTTTGTCATTGCGAGGAATGCGTTACTAATATTGCGGCAGCGTTGAATATGAGCAAACCTGCTGTGTCCCACCACCTAAGGACACTAAAGGATAATAAACTGATTGAAAGCAGGCGTGAAGGAAAGGAAGTGTACTATAAAATATCAAGTACAAATCAGGCGCATTTCCTTCATGAAGCTATAGATGCCATGTTTGAAATGTCTTGTCCCATAGAGTAGTGTAAATGCGCTGCATTTCAATAGTCGTATTGAAATGCAGCGCATTGTTTAAACATTGTTTTCTTATAGGTAGTTGGCATTATAGAGAATTGTTTAGTTTTAATTCTCTAATTATATTTTTTGACATTCATAGCGCGTATGGCATTAAGAATGGCAATAACAGATACACCTACATCAGCGAAAACAGCAGCCCACATAGAAGCATAACCGATAGCACCTAAAAACAATACGAGAAATTTTACTGCTAAAGCAAAAACAATATTCTCATGAGCTATACGAAGTGTTTTTCGGGCAATCTTTATTACAGTAGCAATTTTTGATGGTTCATCGGTCATTAATACTACATCAGCAGCCTCAATAGCGGCATCGGAACCAAGGCCGCCCATAGCAATTCCTACATCGGCTCTTGCCAGAACAGGGGCATCATTAATTCCGTCTCCAACAAATGCCAGACTGGTTTTATCATTTTTGCCTGACAAAAGACGTTCTACGCGTTCTACTTTGTCAGCAGGTAGCAATTCAGTATATGCATGATCAAGTCCAAGTTTTGATGCAACTTTTTGACCAACTGCGTCAGAGTCGCCTGTCAGCATGATTGTTTGACGAACTCCACAGCTTTTCAGTGAAGTTATTGCTTCCGCCGCATCAGGCTTGATTTCATCCTCGATAACGATATGTCCCCAATACTTATTATCAACGGCAATGTAAATCAGCGTGCCGACATCTGAAGTATAAGGAATAGTAATTCCTTCAAGTTCCATTAATTTTGTATTACCAGCAAATACTGATTGACCATCAATAATAGCATGAACACCATGTCCGGCAATTTCCTGAACATCTTGAATTCTGGATGAATCGATCACTTTGTTGTAAGCCTTCTTAATGGATTGTGATATTGGATGGTTCGAGTAATCTTCCGCATATGCGGCAATCTCAAGTAATTGATCTTTAGAAACACCTTCTGTACGAAGTTCTGTTACGGCAAAAGATCCTTTTGTTAATGTGCCCGTCTTATCAAATACTACGATTTCTGTGTTGGCTAGTATTTCCAAGTAATTGCTTCCCTTTACCAAGACACCACTCTTAGAGGCACCACCGATACCGCCAAAAAAGCTGAGTGGAATTGAAATAACTAATGCACACGGGCAGGAAATAACCAAAAATGTTAATGCACGATATATCCATGCCATAAATGGCTGACCGGTTATTAAGGGAGGTAAGATTGCTAAAGCAAGAGCACCAATAACAACAGCAGGTGTATAATACTTCGCAAATCTTGTTATAAAGTTCTCCGTTTTAGCTTTTTTATCACTGGCATTTTCCACTAAGTCAAGTATTTTGGATACGGTTGATTCTCCAAATTCTTTTGTGGTTCTGATATGCAGAATACCAGTTTGATTGATGCAACCGCTGATAACATCCATTCCGGCTTCTACGTCACGTGGCATAGATTCACCTGTAAGAGCAGAAGTGTCTAAAGTAGATGTTCCTTTAAGTATTGTTCCGTCTAAAGGAATTCTCTCGCCAGGTCGGACGATGATAATGTCGCCTACTTTGACCTCTTCTGGGTCCACTTGTTGCAGCTCTCCGTTTCGCTCTACATTTGCATAGTCAGGTCTTATATCCATAAGATTTGTAATAGATTTTCGGGATTTACTTACGGCATAGGATTGAAACCATTCACCAATTTGATAAAATAGCATAACCGCAACACCTTCTGAGTATTCTCCGAGAACAAGAGCGCCGACAGTTGCAATCGTCATTAAAAAGTTTTCATCAAAAATCTGTCCATGTGTAATATTTGTAATGGCTTTCCATACTATATCCCAACCAATAACGGCATAGCATAACAAATATAGTGTTAATTGAGGAATTCCTTCAAGTGGAAGAAATATGCCTGCAATATATATGACAGCCGCAATGATAATTCGGGTAAGTAATTTTTTTTGCCGTTTAGTCATTCATTTCCACTCCTTTCAATAAAAAATATCAGCTATGATTTAGTCTGACGTTCATTTTCATACCATAGCTCATTTGCCGTTTTTTCCCAATTTTCAGCATAAAGTTTGCATTTATCACATAGATGATCTACAGACTCAGGAGATTGCAGGTCAGTTGATTCTGCGCCTGACTGTTTAACCATTTTTCGTAGATATTCAGGATTTTCCAACATAGGGCATGGCCGGAGCATATTTTGGTTAAATGGCTGACCATTGTGATATGCCATAAATAGAGGACTTTTCAAGGCATCTAATAAGCTGCATTCATGAATATTTACATTTGAATAGTGAATGAATACGCAAGGTTCCACATCTCCTGCAGCGTTAATATGGAGATATCTTCGTCCACCTGCAATACATCCACCTACATATTCAGCATCATTCTGAAAATCCATACTGAATATAGGTTTAGTTTCTCTAAAACGCCGAATACGCTCATAAATAAGTTTTCGCTGTTCCGGTGTTGGCAGAAGTGCAGGTACTGCATCATTACCAACTGGCATGTAATGGAAAAACCATACAAACATTGCGCCTGCATCAATCAGCATATCAAAAAAGGCTTCGCTGGTAATATCTTGGTAGTTTGCACTGGTATAACAAGTTGAGATTCCAAAAGGTAAATTATGCTTTTTCAGCAATTTCATAGCATTTTGTACTTTGGTGAATACACCTTTACCTCTTCGGCCATCGTTGGCCCCCTCAAATCCTTCTAAGCTAATTGCCGGAACAAAGTTTTTTACCCTGATCATTTCTTTACAGAATTCTTCATCAATCAAAGTTCCGTTTGTGAACGAGAGAAATTCGCAATCTGGATGGCGTTCGCATAATGTTATTAAATCTTTTTTGCGAACCATAGGTTCACCGCCGGTATATATATACATATATGTACCGAGTTCCTTACCTTGCTGAATGATATTATCAATAGTGTCTAGGCTAAGGCTGAGCTTATGACCGTACTCTGCAGCCCAACATCCGGTACAATGCAGATTGCACGCAGATGTTGGGTCTAAGAGAATTGCCCACGGTACATTACAATTTTCACGCTGGGCAATTTCCTCCTGTATGGCGCTACCTTTTAAAGCTGAATTCATGATGAAATTCCGAAAGAAAGTTTTTCTGACGCCTTCATCCAACTGGTAAGTTTTTAAAATAAGTTGGTACCAATTGTTTTTTTCCGTTATTGCTTTACGAAACGCTGCTCTTTGACTCTCATACCACCCATCCGGCACTACTTTATCAATGAGATCCATAGCTTTTGGAATATTAATTTCAGGGTCTTTCTCCAAATAATGCAGTGTGGATGTCAAAGCGGTATTGAAAGCTGCATTTTTTACTGTATTTATAATGTTCATTTGTTTGTTCTCCATTGAACCGATTTACAATTTAACTGTTACGTCCGGTTCGATTTTCTTGATAAGATTTTTGGCTTCTGCAAAAATGGCATCGAATTTATCATCGGGAGCTTCGAGATCCATTTTCTGTTTGATGAAGCTTACAGATACATTAGTTACTCCGTCAATTTTTTTTACAGCATTTTCAATTTTGGTTGCGCAGTGTCCGCAATCCAGGTCAATAAGTTTAATGGTCTTTTTCATTATAAAGATCCCCTTTCTAAATATATTTTTTTGGTTAGACTAATGAATGATTAAATGATTGTTTAATCGTTCATGCGATTAGTATATGAATGATTTTTTTAGTAGTCAATAGTTTTGGAGCGGATACATCCTTTTGGAGCCAAAAACCTACGGAATGGATTGAAAAAAATGGGAAATTCCTTTTGGAGTCAAAAACCTACTTTGTGGAGCGGACAAAATAAGAAAGATACAGGTATAATATGAATCGGTCATGAGAATGGCCGGGTGTACACTATTATTTTTCGCAAGAGGTTTTTAGCATTTTCCCCAATGCTTTGGACCTCATTATTTATAAATTATGAGTACCCTACAGGGGAGGGGTGCAATATATTGAGAAAGAAGGGATAAAGTTGCAAAAGGAACAGTTCGATATAACAGGCATGACTTGTTCGGCCTGCTCTGCCCGTGTTGAAAAGAGTGTTTCAAAACTTCCGGGTATACAGGAGGTTGCAGTAAACTTGTTAAAAAACAGTATGGTTGCCTCTTATGATGAAACCGTTTTAAGTGCGGATGAAATCGTAAAAGCTGTGGAGAAGGCAGGATATGGGGCTTTTCCGCAGGCGTCAGGTAAATCTAAGAAGACTGAAAAAAATGTCGGAGATGACACAGCAAAAATTGAATATCAAAAAATGAAAAAACGTTTAGTTATTTCATTGGTGTTTGGAGGTTTACTTTTCTACATTTCAATGGGACATATGATGGGGTGGCCTTTGCCCCCAATCCTTACAGGAATGAAAAATGCAATGATTTTTGCTTTTACTCAGTTTTTGTTACTGCTTCCAATTGTATATGTGAATTTCCGATATTATAAAGTCGGTTTTAAAACGTTATTCCAAGGAGCACCTAATATGGATTCACTTATTGCTATAGGGTCCAGTGCTGCAATTGTATATGGAATATATGCCATATATAAGATCGGATATGGATTCGGGCATAGTGATATGCAAATGGTACATAACTTTATGATGGATTTGTACTTTGAGTCTGCAGGAATGATTCTAGCACTCATTACTCTTGGGAAGTTTTTTGAAGCACGTGCAAAAGGAAAGACTTCGGATGCGATAACAAAACTAATGAATTTGGCGCCTAAGACAGCTACAATTCTTAGAAATGGTATTGAATTGCAAATACCAGTAGAAGAAGTAAATCAAGGCGATATATTAATTGTTAAAAGTGGAGAGGCGATTCCGGTTGATGGTGAAATAATCGAGGGAACGGCTTCAATTGACGAATCAGCATTGACAGGAGAGAGTATTCCAGTAGAAAAACACGTAGATGATAAAGTAATTGGCGCTACTATTAACAAAGCGGGCTATTTCAAAATGAAAGCCACTAAAGTTGGGGATGATACGACTTTAGCACAGATTGTAAAGCTTGTTGATGAAGCGACAAGTTCCAAAGCTCCAATTGCAAAAATGGCTGACAAAGTAAGTGGAATTTTTGTGCCGGTTGTGATCACAATAGCGTTATTGGCAGTAGTAGTATGGCTGATAGCCGGACAAAGTTTTGAATTTGCTTTATCTATTGGAATTTCTGTTTTAGTTATTTCGTGCCCTTGCGCATTAGGACTTGCAACTCCTACTGCAATCATGGTGGGAACAGGTAAAGGCGCGACAAATGGAATTTTGCTGAAATCTGCAGAAGCACTTGAAACGGCACATAGTGTGGATACGGTTGTACTTGATAAAACAGGAACAATTACTCAGGGAAAGCCTACCGTAACAAATATTATCTGTTCAAATGGAGTAACAGAGAGAGAGTTAATCCAAATAGCAGCATCTTTGGAAAAGCTTTCAGAACATCCGTTGGCAGATGCGATTGTTGCAGAAGCTGACAAAAGAAATTTAAATTATCTGGGTGTAAGTGAGTTTAAACAGATTCCAGGACAGGGAATTACCGGAATTATTAATGGCTCGATTTGTCTTGCAGGCAATACACGGTTACTTGGTGCTAGTCATGTTGCTGGTGGTGCGCTTCAAAAAATTGGCGGAGAAATGGCCGAGCAGGGAATGACACCGTTATTTTTTGCGAAAGATCAAGAGTTGATTGGCATTATCGGTGTAGCCGATGTGGTTAAGCCCACAAGCCGACAGGCGATTGAAGAACTTAGAAATATGGGAATTGAGACTGTGATGTTGACCGGTGATAATACAAAAACAGCAACAGCAATTCAAAAGCAGGTAGGAGTAGACCGAATAGTTGCAGAAGTATTGCCTCAAGATAAGGAACGCGAAGTGCGTCAATTACAAGGCTCCGGAAAAAAAGTGGCAATGGTAGGAGATGGCATTAATGATGCACCTGCATTGGCAAGAGCGGACATTGGAATTGCAATTGGCGCAGGTACAGATGTTGCGATTGAATCGGCTGATATCGTGTTGATGAAAAGTGACCTTTTGGATGTTGTAACCGCCATTCAATTAAGTAAATCGGTAATCCGAAATATTAAACAAAATTTATTTTGGGCGTTCTTTTATAACACGATTGGAATTCCGATTGCAGCAGGATTGTTTTATTCAGGTTTTGGCTTGAAATTAAACCCTATGATCGGAGCATTTGCAATGAGCTTTAGTTCTGTTTTTGTTGTGACTAATGCATTAAGGTTAAGATTTTTTAAATCAAAACATATGACAGATACTGATTTATAAAGAAAAGGAGAAAAAATAAAATGAAAAAAACGATTAATATTGAAGGAATGGTATGTGGAAATTGTGTGATGCATGTTAAAAATGCGCTTATGGCTGTGAGCGGTGTAACAAATGTTGATGTGAGCCTTGAAAAAAAGACGGCAGAAGTTACGTTGGGAGTTGAAGTATCTGATGTAATTTTATCTGATGCAGTTGAAGAGGCTGGATATGAAGTAAAAAAAATACAGTGATAGTTGATTAAGTATAAAAATAGGTATATTTCAGGTATCTATGAAACATTTCCTGCTGTACGTAAGGAGGAATTATAAAGTGAAGGCTAAAAAAACGGATGTATCTCATAAACTGAAGGTTGCCCGTGGACAATTAGACGGCATATTAAAAATGGTTGATGAAAATAGATATTGTGTAGATATATCTAATCAGCTATTGGCTACGCAAGCGCTATTAAAAAGCGCAAATCAAGAAATTATGCAGGCACATATACGGAGTTGTGTTGCAGAAGCATTACAGACAGACAAGCCAAATCCTAAATTGGAAGAAGCATTAAGTTTATTGGAAAAAATGTCTAATTAGCATAAGGCTGAATGAACTCCAGGAAGCTTTTGGTCTCATAGGAAAAATTTGTCTACATTATGATGAGCATATTTTTCCTATGAGAGAAAAGTGTGCCTGGGGAAACGGTCATCATGGAAGCAGAATATGATTGTAAAACGAGCTGTTTATGAATTATTGAAAAAGATTTGATATTGGCTTGTTTGCTTGAACATAGATAGTATTGTATGAAACTAGAAAAAGAAGTTAATAGAACCATATCCAAACGAAATGGTTAAAAAGTTAGGAGAATATAAATATGCTAAAGTTAGAGCGATTATCCTTTGATGTGAAGGAGGAAAAAGGTACAAAGAAAATTTTGAGTAATATTAATCTTACGGTAGATGATGGAAAGTTTGTAGTAGTTACTGGGCCAAATGGAGGAGGTAAATCTACATTGGCAAAGCTGATTGCAGGTATTGAGAGTCCGGCATCCGGCTCTATTTTTATGGAAGGGCATGATATTACCGACATGAGTATTTCAGAACGTGCTAAAAATGGAATTAGTTTTGCATTCCAACAACCCGTCAGGTTCAAAGGGATTCGAGTGTTGGATTTGCTCCGAATGGCTTCTGGCAGAAACTTGTCATTTGGAGATGCCTGCGAATATTTATCTGAAGTAGGGTTATGTGCAAAGGATTATATAAATCGTGAGTTAAATGCGAGTCTTTCAGGAGGAGAATTAAAACGGATTGAAATTGCCATGGTACTTGCCAGAGGAACCAAGCTCTCTATTTTTGATGAACCAGAGGCAGGAATTGATTTGTGGAGTTTTCAAAACTTAATCCAGGTATTTGAACGAATGCGTGAGAGGAATAAAGGAAGAATAATTATTATAATTTCCCATCAGGAGAGAATTTTAAAAATTGCTGATGATATCGTAGTCATTTCAGAAGGAAAAATTATCAGAAAAGGAAGCAGGGATGAGGTTCTACCAGAACTTTTAGGGACTGTTTCTGCGGTGGATATGTGTAAAAAGTTTTATGAAGGAGGCAGGAGATAATGGATAAGATTCAGAAGAGATTATTAGAAGAGGTTGCAGATCTTCATGAAATTCCTGCGGGAGCTTATAATATCCGTGCCAATGGTCAAATGACAGCAAGAAATACAACAGCCAATATTAATATTGTTTCCAAAGAAGGAAAGAGTGGAATTGATATAAGAATTAAGCCGGGAACCAAGAAGGAAAGTGTACATATTCCCGTAATACTAAGCAAAAGTGGCTTTAAGGAAGTGGTCTATAATGACTTTTATATTGGTAACGATTGTGATGTGGTAATTGTTGCCGGATGTGGCATTCATAACAGTGGTGCGTTAGATTCCCAACACGATGGAATTCATCGCTTTTTTGTGGGAAGGAATGCTAAAGTTAAATACGTAGAAAAACATTATGGAACTGGGGAGGGATATGGAAAGCGTATTCTGAATCCTGTTACAGAGGTATATCAGGAAGAAGGAAGCTATGTGGAGATGGAAATGGTACAGATTAAAGGAGTGGATTCTACGATTCGTACTTCAAAAGCAGTGCTTTCGAAAGGTGCAAAGCTGGTAATTAAGGAACGGCTTATGACACATGGAAAACAGAAAGCAACCAGTATTTATGAAGTGGAATTAAAAGGGGAATTTTCCAATGCTGATGTCATTTCCCGTTCTGTTGCTAAAGATTATTCTAATCAGAGCTTCGAGGCCAATATTATAGGTGCGAATATATGTAACGGACATGCAGAATGTGATGCAATCATTATGGATCAAGCAAGGGTACTTTCTATCCCGAAATTGGATGCTAGGCATATGGATGCAATGCTTATTCATGAAGCAGCAATTGGCAAAATCGCCGGTGAGCAGTTAATAAAACTCATGACTTTGGGATTAACGGAAAAAGAGGCGGAAGAATGCATTGTAAACGGATTCTTGAAATAGATCCGATTGACAGGAAATGAATGTTTTGGGAAGTAGGGACGGCAGCGCGTTTTATATAGAACAAACAAATGATTTCTAAATGGAGCTGAAACCCTGCTAAACAGAGCGGACAAAACGCGATATGATTCGCTATAATAAAAATGGTTAGACTAAGCTAATTTATTTTTTGGAG
The DNA here is from genome assembly GCF_003460565.1 of Blautia sp. AF32-4BH. NCBI lineage: Bacteria > Bacillati > Bacillota > Clostridia > Lachnospirales > Lachnospiraceae > Blautia > Blautia sp. AF32-4BH. The sequence continues at coordinate 9,785 of NZ_QTVL01000020.1, forward strand.
GAATCAACAATGGAAAAAGCAATTGATACAAGAACAAAGTTATTGACCAAAAATCCATTTTCTCTCATGTTAGAATTAAGCATACCAGCAATCTTAGGTATGGTTGTTGTCGGGCTTTATAATATGATGGATTCAATTTTTATAGGACAGATGGTAGGGGCGGCTCAGATGGGCGCCGTATCGGTGTCTTATCCTTTTACACTCATCAATGCGGGTTCTGCGGCAATGTTAGGAGTTGGATCTGCTTCTGTGTTATCCAGGGCGATTGGAAAGAAAGATGAAGGGACAATCAAAAAGATTATGGGAAATCTGGTAGCAATGGTTATTTTGCTGTCTGTTATTTATACAATAATAGGTATGGTGTTTACCAGACAACTTCTTTCTTTGGCTGGAGCTAGTGATAACATTTTAAATTATGCGGAAAAATACTTGCGTATTGTCTTTGCAGGTTCCTTATTTGTAAACTTCTTTCAGAGTGCTAACATGGTCATTCGTGGAGAAGGGCAGCTTAAAAAGGCAATGAGTATTATTGCCAGCGGTGCCATTTTAAATATTATCCTTGATCCAATATTTATTACTATTTTGAAACCTTATGGTATGGGAATTGAAGCGGCAGCTTTTGCAACAATTCTTTCTCAATTTGTTCAGGCAGTTATTACGCTTTGGTATTTCAGGAAAAAAAGTCCAAATGTAAAGATTGGACGTATCCGTATTGATGGAGAGCTGCTTCCGCAGGTTCTTTCTGTAGGTGTATCGGCGCTGCTGATGCAGATTTTGACTTTGGTACAGCAGACGGTTATTTATCGAGTTGCAGCTAATTATGGTGGAGAAACTTCACAAATTCTTTTGGGTGCAGCACTTCGGTTCTGGAATTTCTCCTTTGTTCCACTTTGGGGAATTAGCCAAGGTTTTCAGCCGGCGGCAGGCACGAATTACGGTGCAAAGGATTATGACAGGGTAAAGACACTGACAAAGGTTTTTGTAATTGCTGCGACAGTATTATCTTTGATATTCTACATTCCGGCGGAACTGTTCCCGGCCAAAGTATTGTCCATGTTTATTACAACACCGGGCGTAGCAGCTTCGGGTGCTACAAATTTCCGTATTATGTTCAGTACATATGTTTTGCAGGGAAGTTTCATGATCGCTGTGACACTGTTCCAGTCTCTGGGTAAGGCGAATAAGGCGACATGGCTGGTTCTGTTCCGTCAGATTATTCTGTTTATTCCGCTTTGTGTGCTTCTGCCGATGATTGGTGGTATGGGAATTCGTGGTGTCTGGTTGGCAATTGCCTTGACGGATGCAATCCTTGTAGTGATTACTATTTCCATGATGATCTCTGAGTTTCGTAAAATGCCGTCAACTGTAATGGCAAAACGATAGGAGGGAAGTATATGTATCTTTGTGATGGGAAGATAGATAACAATTATAAAGTTACTGATATTGAATTGCCTACCAATATAGGAAAGCGCCTTGAAGCATTAGGAATGACCTGTGGTACTCCTGTCACTGTCTTAAATAGCAAAAACCATGGTGTCCTGATTGTAAAAGTTCGAGGAACGCGTTTCGCCCTTGGGCGCAATATCACAAAAAAAGTATTAGTGGGGTAAATTTCGATGAGTGAGAATTTGACAATAGGCTTCATCGGAAATCCAAACTGTGGGAAAACTACACTTTTCAATGCATATACCGGTGCAAATTTAAAAGTAGCAAATTGGCCAGGTGTTACCGTTGAAAAGGTGGAGGGAGCAATCAAGGATCATGACTTAAATATCCGCTTGGTTGATCTCCCCGGTACATACAGCCTGACTTCTTACACTATGGAGGAACAGGTGTCTCGACAGTTCATACTAAGTGATGAAGTCGATGTGATTATTGACGTTGCGGATGCTTCAGCATTGGAACGGAATCTATACTTAACTTTACAACTTTTGGAGTTGGGGAAGCCAGTTGTGTTGGCACTGAACATGATGGATATTGTGGAAAAACGTGGTATGGAGATTGATACGCACAGGCTGCCGGAATTGTTAGGTATCCCTGTGATTCCGGTTTCTGCCAGAAAGCGGACAGGGTTGGATGTGTTACTTCATGCTGCGGCACATCATAAAGACTGTAAAGACCCTGAATGCTTGATTCATCATCATAAATATATATCAAAACACAGACATAACCATCATGCAGAATATGCAATGGTATACAGTGATAACATTGAAGATAAGATTGACCTTATCATTGAGGAACTGAAACGGAAATATCCAGATTTAACCAATTATCGTTGGCACGCAATCAAGCTGTTGGAGCAGGATCAGGAGATTACGAAACGCTATTCCGTCAATCTTCCAACAGTGATTGATCGTAATTATGAATCGGATATCATTAACGAGAAGTATGATTTCATTCAGGAGATTATAAAAGAAGTACTGGTTAATAAAGATCGGCAGGACGCTCTGACGGAGAAAGCAGACAGGGCACTGACGCACCGAGTTTGGGGCATCCCGATTTTCCTTGGCATTATGGCAGTAGTATTCTTCTTGACTTTTACTATTGGGGACTGGATTAAGGGATATTTAGAGGTAGGAATTGAAAGTTTTTCTGCCTTGGTTAGTGATATGCTGGTCGCTACAGGAGTGAATGAAGTGCTATGTTCTCTGATTGTGGACGGAATCATTGCTGGGGTGGGAGGCATTTTGACTTTCCTGCCGAATATCTTCATTCTTTTTTTAGCTCTAGCTTTTCTGGAAGATAGCGGATATATGGCTCGTGTTGCTTATGTCATGGAAGGAATCATGAGTAAACTCGGACTATCTGGTAGAGCTTTCATACCTATGATTTTAGGGTTTGGGTGTACGGTTCCCGCAATTATGGCTTCCAGAACTTTAGAGAATAAGCATGATCGCTTTAAAGTAATGCTGATTACTCCGTTTATGAGCTGTAGCGCACGTTTACCAATTTATATACTGTTTGCGGAAATGTTCTTTAAAGAACGTGCAATGATAGTTGCATACTCCATGTATCTGATTGGCCTGGTGGTTGCTATTCTGGTAGCAGCAGTCATTCATCTGATTGACAAGAGAAAATCAGAAAATTACCTGTTGATTGAATTACCGGAATATAAAATCCCTAGTTCCCGAACCGTGGCAATATACGTATGGGAAAAAGTAAAAGATTATCTTACAAAAGCGGGTACTACGATTTTTGTTGCGTCTATTGCTATGTGGATACTCTTGAACTTTGGACCACATGGTTACACAACGGAAATGGTTGACAGTTTTGGAGCTGTTCTTGGACATTGGCTAGTACCTTTCTTTGAACCGATTGGGCTTGGTTACTGGCAGATTGCAGTGGCTTTAATCGCAGGTATTTCTGCAAAAGAAGTTGTGGTATCCAGTTGTGCAGTTTTATTTGGTATTCCCAATATTACTTCAGAAGCTGGTATGAACACTTTGGTAGGGATTCTCGGTACCGCAGGCTTCGGGCAGTTAAATGCATTCTGCTTGATGATTTTTTGTCTGCTCTATATACCATGTGCAGCAGCAATGGCAACAATCAAGAGAGAAGCAAGAAGTTGGAAGTGGATGTGTTTTTCAGCAGTATTTCAGCTTGCTGTTGCATGGGGAATGACTTTTATTATTTATCATATTGGGAGGATTGTATAGTATGAAAGGTGGGAAGAAAATGGTCACTATTATTTTAGCAGTTGCAATTTTGGCATATGCTGGATGGGCGATTTATGAAATCAGGATGAAAAAGAAAAATGGCGGATGCTGTAATGGAAGTTGTGGTAGTTGTGTGAGCAAAAACAACAAATGTTTGTAATATTTGATTGGTGTTAGTTGTACAAGAAATAACATGGAGTCATGTATGATTTTGAGTAGCATGATTCCATGTTAAATCTTTATGTACAAATGAATCTTTAAAGAGTAAAATGTATTTAAGAGTTAATAATTTCAAATCTGTGGGAGAATGTATGGATTCTAATATAAAAATGAAAGTGATGAAAAATGCATCCGTAATTCAAAAGGAAAATGGATTCGGACGCTTACTAAAATTTGACTGTTCCGATGGCTTGGGATTGATGACAGTATATAATGTATTTCCGGGAATAGAGTTGATTTATAATGAGTTTGAAACCACAGAGTTTAGCTGGAAGAATAATACATCAGGGAATGTTATGGAGATAAATCATTGCCGTGAGGGTAGGGAAGGATCTCAACTTAAAAATGGAGCTTATTTGTATTTAGGTGAGGGTGATCTATCTATACATATGATGGAAAATTGTGCACCAGTAATGAGTTTTCCTTTAAAACACTATAGGGGCGTTTCAGTAGTTATTGATCTTGATATAATTTCTGAAAATCCACCAGATTCGTTAAAAGACACAGAGATCGATTTTATTGGCTTTAAAGAGAAGTTTTGTGGAAAGGACACAAGTTTTATTATGCCGGCCAAGGATGAGATTGAACATATTTTTTCAGAATTATATAGAGTTCCGGAAGGAATTCAAATGGCATATTTCAAGTTAAAAATACAGGAATTATTACTATTTTTGTGTATGGTTGATGTTAGATCCGAAAATCAGCGTGCTCAATATATGCCACCACAAGTGGAAGTGGTAAAGAAAATACATAAGAAACTGACTGCTAATCTTAAAGAGAGACCAACCATTGAAGAATTATCGAAAGAATATTTAATTAATACATCCACGCTTAAAGAAACTTTTAAAGGAATTTATGGTATGCCTATTGCTACCTACATGAAAACGTATAGAATAAAGCAGGCAGCAGTTCTGTTAAGACAGACACAGGATACGGTAGCAGATATAGCACAACAAGTGGGATACATAAATCAAAGTAAATTTGCTACCGCTTTTCGAGAAATAATGAAGATTTCTCCGACAGAATATCGTAGTCAATATGAAGCGAATCCCAAAACTATATTGCACGATTGATTATTTGGGATAAATGGAGTTATTGAATACCTAAATTAAGAAATATTTGGTGTAAAAAACGCAGAAAATTTCAAGAAAATGAAATTTTTCTGCGTTTTTTATTTTGATATTTAAAAAATTTTATCATTATCGACAAAAATAGAGAAACAAAATACCACAAATAAAGTATCTATAAACTCTATTATTGGTATTACTCGGAGCCTTTTTAGATAAAATAAATGTAAAGAGCGAGGAGAATGCGATGAAAAATAGAGTTAAAGAACTAAGAGATGCAAAACATCTAACGCAAACCGGATTAGCGCTGAAAGTTGGTTCTACGCAACAAACTATTAGTAAGATTGAAAGAGAGATTGGAGTTCCAAAACTGGATTTAGCGCTCATCATGGCAGATTTTTTCAACGTTACATTAGAGTATTTGTTTTGCTTGTCGGATAAAAAGCATAAATTGGAACATCAGATAGAAATAGATAAGACTATTGAGGAATTTTATGATTTTTTTGTGGACTATCAGGATTTAAATTCTGAAAACAAAGAGACTTTAAATCTGATCATGCGGAGGCTTTTGGAGGTACAAGCAAATGAGGAGGCTGAATAATGCTGCGAATAGCTATATGTGATGATGATAAAATTTTAGTTACTCAAATAGAAGAGATGCTCAATCGTTATTTGGATAAAAAGATGATTGATCGTTACATAGAAATTTTTTATGATGGAGCTTCTTTGGAAAGGATATATGAAAAAGGAGATCGCTTTGACATTATCTATTTAGATATAGAGATGTCTGGTAAAAATGGCATTGAAGCAGCAAAAAGCATCCGGAGATTAGATAGGGATGTACTTCTGATCTATGTTTCAAGTTATGAGACGTATTTTATGCAATTGTTTGAAGTTGAGCCATTTCGTTTTATTAAAAAACCAATTAAAGAGACAGAATTTGAAGAGGTTATTGATTTCGCATATGAGAGAATCATTGAGGAGGACGCATACTTTGAGTATAAATATAATAAAACGGTTGGAAAGGTTCTGATAAGAAAAATTATGTATTTTGAAAGTGCAGGAAGGATTGTTAATATACATACGGAGGAGAGCACTTATCGGTATTATGGGAAACTGGATGAGGTTGAACGACGTTTGGTCCAGAACAAGATTCCTTTTTTGCGTATTCACAAGTCGTTTTATGTGAATTTTCACTTTGTTGATAAAATTACTTTTTCAAAACTAATATTGTCGGATGGAACAGTTTTACAGATTAGTCAGGATAGACAAAATATTATTCGGAAAAGGTATTTGGATATTTTGGGGGGGTACACTGAATGAGTGAGGTTAGGCTAGTCGTTGCTATTTTGGTTCCGGCCATTTTTACATTGATATTGAAAGATTTTTTTGATCTTTTCATGACGAATAGGTATGAGGGAAAAGTAAAACAGTACACTATTTGGATGCTTTATTTTTTATTAGATACAGCGATAAGTATGAATTTTAAATTTGTAGGCGTAATTAGTATGTTATATAGTTTTATTATTCTAATAATATTTTGCGCTGTATTATATCGTGAAGATATAAAGTATATTACGCTTACGGTTCTCTTTATTATATGTATTGGGGCGGCTTCGGAGTTGATAGTTGCTTTGGGGATTAGAGCATTCTTGAATTCTTCACAGCTCCAACAGTTTTCTCTTTTTGGGTCTACATGTTCAAAACTAATTATTCTGATCATAGTCAGAATAGTGAAACTATTTCGCGTGTCTGGAATAAAAAGATTGGATTATATGAATTGGCTTGCTAATGTAAGTATGACAGCAGGGAGCCTATATATTGTATATAATCTTTATCTATTAAGTCTGAATGAAACAAAACTTTTGGGTTCAACCATGTCTTCAATTATTATCCTGCTTTTAAATGTTATATGTTTTAAGATGTTTGACAAGATTGCTGCAGATGCGGAAATCAAGCGTAAAAACGATATTTATAAACAAAGTATAGATATATATAAAAGGGAAATGGAAGAGCGTGAGGAACATAATGAAAAGTTGCGCCGTTTTCGACATGATATAAAAAACCATTTAATAGCAATAGAAAAATTAGCTCTTTCTAAAGAATACGTCAGATTACGAGATTATATTCATCAACTTACTGATGAAAAAGGTGTTCTGCAGGTAACCACTATAAGTGGAAATGCACTTATTGATGGACTATTGGCAGATAAATTTGATGTTGCGCGTAAATATGAAATTGCTGTTGAATATCATATTGAAATTCCGACGAAACTTCCATTTGATGATGCCGACTTATGTATTATAGTTGGAAATGCATTAGATAATGCAATTGATGGGACAAAAGATATTGAAGGAGCTAAGAAGATTGAAATAAGTATGGGAGTTAAACAAGGAAATTTTTTATTAAAGGTAAAAAACACTTTTAATCCAGAATTAATTAAATTCGACAACAATGGTAAACGCTTGCGTACAAGCAAAACAGATAAAAGTAACCATGGGATGGGAATTGGTCTCATTGAAGAAACTGCGCTGAAATATAATGGATTAATGGAAATAACTATGAATGAAAATATTTTTTGCCTGTCCGTCTTACTCTACCAGAACTGATTTTTTACGAGTTGCTCAGGATTTTTTACGAGTATCCTCCATTTTCCTTTTTTTGTAGTATAATCCGTACTGTAAAAAATACATTTTTGGAGGTTGTGTTATGTTAAAAAAAACAGTTGCAGGTTATTTGGAAAATGTTGCAGATTTTACCGTAGACGTATTAAACGAAGGAATATGTTTCTTCCTGTTTCATCAGCCGCCATTTCCGGAAAATGCTCGTAAGATGAAAGAACATAAAGAAGAGGAAGAGAATGGAAAAAATAGCCGATTTACTAACTAAGTTTATGATTAGCGAGAGCAGTAGTGAAAATCTAGATTATGAAGTATGTAAATTTGGATTACTTATGGCTATTGAAGTGGCGATTAACACTGTTATTGCGTTATGTATATCGTTCTTGCTTGGAATGTTTAGATATGGAATTCTGTTTTTGACTTTTTTTTCATTGCTAAGAGCATTTGCAGGTGGAGTGCATTTGGAAAGATTTTGGAGTTGTACAGTGTTATCCGGTATGGTTTTGAGTATGGTTTTACTTATCGCAAAATATGCTGTTATACCGTCTATTTTTTCATTTGCTTTATGTGTTGTTATGGGAATTCTAATTTTTATTGTTGGCCCCATAGATGATAAAAATAGAAGGATATCCAGTGATGAGCGTTGCATATTTTATCGAAGGCTTGTATATGTGCTTCTATTTCTTGTTTTCACTTCTGCTTTGGGTGTTATATTGGATGCTAACCGTTTGGCTTTTATTGTATCCCTTACGATGGGGGTATTTCATATAGTACAAATTATCGGCAAAAATAAAAATATGAAATTATTGGAGCAATAGCAGGAGGTATTTCAGTGATTAATATAGCTGTTTGTGATGATGATCTAGAGATAACTAAGAGTATTAATAAACTGCTTATGAAATACCAGGATGAAAGAGATTTAGATTTTACCGTTGATCTTTTTAATGATGGAAGTGGCTTAAAGAGCAGTATACTAAAGGGTAAAAAATATGATCTGATTTATTTAGATATTGAAATGAGGCAGATGAATGGAATTGCTACTGCAAAATATATCAGAAGTATTGATACTACGGTACTGCTCATTTATGTGTCAAATTATGATAATTATTTGAAAGAATTGTTCGAAGTTGAACCTTTTAGATTTATGTCGAAGCCAATTAATGATAAACGGTTTTATATGTTTCTTGACTTGGCGATAGACCGAATAAGGAGTGCAAATGGCATTTACTGTTTCAGATTTAATAAGGACATTTTGACAGTTATACTTAGAGATGTTATTTATTTTGAAAGCTGTGGAAGTAGAGTACATATTGTATTAAAAGGTAAACTGTACAAGTTTTATAAAAAACTAGATGATGTCGAAAAAGAAATTTCAGTCAATTATAGTATTCCGTTTATTAGAATTCATAAATCGTATTTGGTCAATTTTCAACAAATTAGAAAGGTTGGATATACAGAGGTTGAAACAAAAGATGGAAGAATTTTAAATATTAGTGATACATATAAAAAAGATGTTCGAGCAAGATATAGTAAACTACTTTGGGATGGTGATGTATAATGGCAGGCATAAATATTTTGATTCAAATATTCACTTCTTTCATGTCTTGTTTGATAATCAAATCTTTTTTGGATGCTTTGTTTATAAGGAGGACAATTAAAAATAAAACAATTTTTTTGTGGATATTTTATTTTTTGTTAAGCTTGTATTGTGAAAATAATAATAATATTACACTGCCTAAATTATTTCTGAGTGCAGCGGGTGTACTGGTAATTTGCTTAATAGCCTATGACGGGAAGCTGCATAAAAAAATAGCTATGGTATTTCTGTATCACTTTATATGGATTGCAATAGAAATGCTTTTGGGATATACAATTATGAGTATTGTTAAAGGAAATGATTATGCAAATTTTGAATTGCTTTGTTCTATAATTTGCAAAATTATAATGTTAGCACTCGTAAAAATAATTCCATTAGTTATTGATCCAAGTATAGAATGTGATATGCCAAGCAAGTATTGCTTTATGCTTACAGTTTTGCCGGTAATAAGCACTGTTGTTGTATATAATATATTTCTTATAACGAGTAGAATTGATAGACTGGAATTGATTGCTTTTTCGACGGTTTCTTCTACTTTAATCCTTGCGTTGAACCTATTGGTTTATGATATATATATAAAGCTATTGGAACAAACAGAAATAAGAAGAGAAAATGCAATATACGAAAAACAAATTTCCTTATTTCAGGAGCAAATATATGTAAAAGAAACTGCCATGTTAAATGATAAAATGGTTAGAGATAAATTTTATCATCAGCTTTCTTTCATAAAAGAATTGGTTTATCAAAGAGAACTTTCTCAATTAAATGAGTTTATTGATGGTATTATGCAGAACAAAAAAATAGAAAAGGATGGACCTGCCAATTCTGGGAATGTTTTGCTTGATTACATTGTAAATAATAAATGCGAAATTGCTGTAAAACAAGGCATTGAGTGTACTGTAAAAATTGAAGTTCCTTATAAATTTCCTTTCTCGGATGGTGATATCTTTATTATTCTTGGAAACGCTTTAGATAATGCAATTGAGGGAGCTTTGAAGTGTGTATCTAGGCGATATATTCATATTAAGATTATTTATCGAAAAGAAAATCTATTTATAAAAATATCAAATTCATTTGATGGGAAGGTAAAAAAAGACAGGCATGGTCATCTGATAAGTATGAAATCCGATTTGACTCGGTATGGATTGGGGTTAGCTTTAATTGAAAAATCAGTGAATAAATACAATGGTTTATTGAACTTTGATATAGATGAGGAAAACTTTACGCTAACAGTTTTGTTATATTCATAAAATGTATATGGGGGTATTGTAAATCTATGAAAATATTGCTCATAAGTGAAAGTAGTACGGAAGACGATATTTATCGCATGATAGATCAGATTATAAAAATAGATAAAATTATTGAAACCCATGATATTAGTGAAGAACTGTCATATATAACGGATATTCGATATGATATTATAATTATAAATTATGATAAAGTGCGAATCCGACATGGGGATTTTAAGATGATTTTTGATATACGCTGTAAGACTCAGGCTCCATTGTTGGTTATTCTGGAAGGATGTGAAATACGAGATAAACTGCATGTACTGAATATGAAAGCAGATGATTACATTGAAAAACCAATAAACATAGATGAGTTGGAAGAAAAGATGTTACAGCTACTACATAAATTGTCATAAAACATACGATTTAGAATGTGAATTGAATCGATTAAATTATATAAACGTATTACTAAAGAGCTAAAGAAGGAGTAAGCTCCTTCTTTTTTTATGGATTTTATGCTTATGTGCTGATGATAGTTTTTGGTGTAGTGTAACGATAAAAGTAAAACTATGACGAAATATATATGTCAGAAAATAGTATAAAATCTGAACGGGAAATAAATAAAAAAAATGTCACCAGTGGTCACTATGCAGATGTATTTTTGATCTATATAATAAAGCACACCAGGAGGTAATGAGATGTACATTGGAGAACGCGATATAGGCGAGACAATTAGAATATTGCGTACTGAACGTGGAATATCCCGGGAAGAACTGGCAGAAAGAGTAGGAATCAGCCGTTCACATCTGAATAAGATCGAAGCGGATATTAAACGGCCGAGCATCATTACATATCAAAAGATCATGGATGTCCTTGATGCGGACATATCCATAAATGATGAAGCAACTGCCAATGTAGCCCCGGAGAATGAGGCGGATTTGATGAATGCAGTAGAGGAGCTGACAAAGGAAAAGACCATTATAATGATTGCCCACAGATTAAAGACTGTGCGTAAGGCAGACCAGATTCTTGTAATCGAAAAAGGAAGAATTGCAGAGCAGGGAACCCATGATGTACTGCTTCAGAAAAATGGTATCTACAGCAGCTTCATTTGCAGCAGGAAAGAAGCGGTTAGCTGGAAGGTGCAAAAGCATAGCTGATAGTGTTAAATGACTTATTAAAAAACTGGGTAAAAAGCGCAGATGAACCTTTTCTTTTTCGGGTAATTTTTAGATATTTTGATTGATAAAAGTAAAGTATGTGTAAAAAGGTAAATCCGTCGTGGAAAAGATAAGGTATGGAATGGTAAGCATTTGATTTATTTATATAAATCTGATGTGCAGAGAGGAAAACAATTACATATTGCCTACATGTAAAGGCGGTAAATTACTTAACACCTAAGACGCAGTGGAATGACCGATAGAGAGTATTCTATGGGTTTTCCTTTGCGTCTTTTCTCATGGAAATCTTTTTATGGTCATTCTCCGGAAAGGAATGATTATGGAAAGAAGAAAAATTGAAATTGGAGAGAGATTAAGACGTGAGAGGGAGAAGGCAGGGTATTCGCAGGAGGCATTTACAGAAATATTAGATTGCTGTGCGGTTACAATCAGTCGTTGTTGGTAAAAGAAACGGAACTGTCCAAAAGTGTAAGAAACAAGACGATTCCTTATTCCTAAGCTGCTGAGATAAAAACTCTGACAAAGACGATAGCAACCATGAAAAAGACATGGATGCTGCTTTATGAACAGTACACAGACGATAAATTATCCAGAGAGGATTTTTTGTTGAAAAGAAGAAGTACGATGAAGAAACAGCCCGACTGGAGAAAAGGTTAAAAGAACTTCAAAGCAGGCAGAGCATTCAGTAAGAGAATGACCAGCAGGCAGAAAAGAATATCAGCCAGTTACGATGCTTTGCTGATCAGATGGAGCTTATAGAGGAAATAAAGGAGAAGCTGATTGACAAAATGAAAGTTTATTCTGATAATAGAATAGAAATATGCTGGAAGTTTGAAAGCGTTTTTTTCGACACAAAGACAATGCACAAGTAGAATATGAATGACAGAAAAACATCGTACACTAGAAAAACTTATGGAAAAAACATAAGAAAACGCTGGAAGAAAAAGCAGCTGTTGCGAAACAAAAGAAGCAGCAGAGGCGAGCAAGACAGAAAAAAGAAACAAGAGATAATCTGGCTAAAGAAGAAATCTTGCAAGATGACAGATTTTTCTTTATTGCCGGTCATACCTCCTGAGGTGCACCGTATGGTGTCAGCTGGGAGGAAATGGGCTGAAACCTTGGGATGATTTGGAAGAGAATAATTGGGTTGTCAGTGCAATTTCATTTATCTCTTGTGACAGAAACAGATTCCCGTTTTGCCTGAAGTAAGTCAGAACTGATCTCAGGAGCATCGAGCAGTGCAGTGAAATTTTGCTGAATGATCTCTAGGGTTTTCTGCTTTTTCTGCAATTCCTGTTTTTCCCGGACAGTAGCATCCTGTTCAGATTCAAGATTTTCAATCCGCTTCTGGATTTTGTCAGAGCTTGGGATTTTGGTAACGCCGAGATCCTGAAGCTCTTTTTTTAGTGAATCGTGGAGCTGATATTCTGCCTGATGCTTGGTACGGTAATCTTTTGGATTTTTAGCAGATTTGCAATCCTCAATCACTTTTCGGCAGAGCCGGTAAGAATCGCAGTGTTTCTGAATGACTTTCTGCGTGTTCAGATCACTGTTGATTTGTGCTATTTTTTGGTCGGCAACTTTCACAGAAACTTCAATGTCAGATACATGCTGCTTGAAATCCTCATAATTCAACAGGTTGTTTTCGGAAAGATAGTTAAAGGTGCGGGCTGCCTCTTTCAGATTATTGAGCTTTGCCCATCGTTCAAATCCTTCTCGATTGCCGGTCGTAACATAAGTGGAAATATTGATATACAGGCGAGCTTCTCTGGACAGATGCTTTGGAGTTTTCACTTTGCTACGATTTTTAGCCAAGCGGATACGAACATTTTCTTCCGAATAATAGCTTCCGAGAGATTTCATATAAGTGAAGTTTTTCTGCTCCGGTGCACGGAAGGATAGATGCTTTCCTTGGCGGACTTCGTATCCGGCTAACTGCATTTTTTGTAGAAATTCCTCATAGTTGATGGAAGTCCAGATTGCCTTATCAACTGCAACACGTAGTTTGGCTTTCCAACTGGTGCCACGATGATATTCCATGTTCTCTTTATAGCTTTTTCCTTTTTCTCCGGATGGCATACTGGTGGCAAGTCCATTTTCATGGCAGATACGATTACTGATTCTGCAGAGTTTATGGTAGCTCCGCTTATTAGAGACGTACTTGTGATGATCAACAAAGCTTGCAGCGTTGAAGATGATATGGTTATGAATATGATTTTTATCAACATGGGTGCTGATCACGTATTCATATTTTCCTTTCAGGACTTCGTTTGCAAATTGTTGCCCTAAGCGATGGGCAGTTTCGGCATCAACTTCTCCAGGTTTAAATGACTGGATCAGATGAAATGCCAGGTTATCACCTTTGTCCATTCCATTCTTTTTTGCCATTTCTCTTGTCATAGAAAAATCAGGATCTGCAGTTTCCGGGGAACAGCCAAAACTGGAAACTAACAGTTTTTCATCTGTTTTATCTGGATTCGTGATGTAGTCCAGAGCTTTCTTGTCTGTTACTTTAATTGGGAAGATCTTAAGATACGCCATAATTCTTTCACCATCTCTTTCAATTCTTGCATTTCTTCCGGATATAGATCTCCGGTGCTGTTTACTTTTTTCGCAATCTGATTAATATTCACACCAATCTTATGCATTTCCTCATACTGTTTCTTCAGTGGAGTAGTATCGGTGTTGACGATGTAACCGTCGATTGCCATTTTACGAAGATAAGCACCCATATTTTTTGTTTTTGATTCAATCATCTTTCTACGGATAAGCTTTTTTTCTTCCGGGGAAACACAAAATAAAATTTGCATATTTCTTTTTCTCTTTGCCATAGGCAGATTCTCCTTTCTTTGGTTCTTCGAAGTAGTGACTCCTGGGTTTTTAATTTAGGGCAGGGTTCCCTAAATTGCTCGTTTTGCGGAAGTGTATATACACTTCCTGTCCTTGCTGTTTTATCCCTCTATTAGTTAAAGTCAGGAGAACCGGGAAAATGCAAAAGAATTTGACAGGTAGTATAGGGAACAAAAATGTGGTAAGATTATGGACAGGATATCAGAAGAATCAGGAGTTGAATGGATTGTGAAGAAAGAAGAAATATTTGAATATGTGCAGAAACAGTATGGCACACTTCCGGAATATCTATGGAGTAAACTACCGGACAGTGCAGTACTCCGACATAAAAATGGAAAATGGTATGCAGTGATCATGACGGTTGAAAAATCGAAACTGGGATTAGAAGGAAGAGAGTTGGTTGATATCATTGACGTAAAGTGTGATCCGGACATGACAAATATGATTATTCAGACTTATGGATTTTTACCTGGGTATCATATGAATAAACAGCACTGGATCACGATTTTACTGGATGGTTCGGTCAGCGAAGCAAAGGTACTGGACTTTTTAGATATGAGTTATGACCTGATTGACGGAGCAGGCGGAAAAGAAGAAAATGTAAGTGGTTTACAGTGATTTTTGAGCAAAAGGAAAACCGGGGATTTTACTCCTCGGTTTTTCGGCTGTTATGCTTCAGTCTTCAACTTGAAAAATATCTTCTACAGGCACTTTCAGGTAATGGGCCAGCCGGATTGCAATCTCAAGAGAGGGATTACGTTCTCCACGTTCGATGCGGCCTATAGTCTGGCTGCAGGAACCTATGGCTTCAGCCAAATCTGCTTGAATGAGATTCCGTTCTTCACGAATATCTTTTAATGTATTATTGATTGCCATTCAATCACTTCCTTTGCTTATTGTTATCAGCAGGATCATGAACCTGCTGTTGAAATCTAATGAAATCCCGGAATTTCTGCACCTTTGCATTTCCCGATTACTTTTCCAAAAACTTTAAAAGAGTCAGATTCCAAAACCTGGATAGGACGATATTTTTGATTTAAAGAGATCAGATAAACACCATCTGGCTCATCGTGTAATTCCTTGATGTAAATATTGCCGTTGAGATAGAAGATTCCAATTTCACCATTAGCAAGAGAATCTTTTTTCTGAATCCATGCAACATCATCTGTATGATAAACTGGCTCCATACTGTCACCGGAAATCCGTACACCAAAGTCAGTCTGCTCAGGAGCAAGGTGTCCTACATCATAGGTTTCTTTTACAGAATCCTCCAGGTAATTTCCAGTACCAGCAGAAACTGGTTCCCATGTAATTTCTACAGGATGATGGAATGGGATAATTTTTGCAGACAGTGGAGAAAACTTTTTAGAAGCTTTCAAAATATCAGCAAATTCAATCAATTTATTTCTGCCTTCTTCATTCAATCCACTCATAATGTTATATGGGTTTTCTCCAAAGAAGGATTCATATATATCTTCGATATCAAGTAACTGGCAAAGTGTCAGGAAAACATGTAAAGCTGGTTCTCGTGCATTGGTCTCCCATTTGGAGATTGCTTTTGTAGTGACCTGAATACCTTCCTGAGAAAGCAGGTCTACCAGATCTGATTGAGAGTATCCTTTCTTTTTTCTATTTTCTGCTAATATTTCCCCGAAATCACGCATTTGTTCGCCTCATTTCTATTTGAATTTTCTATATGCATTATACCGTATGTTAGAAATAAAATCAACAATAATCTCCAAAATGGAGAAAATACAACCAAGATGTTACTTGACTATCTCCGGAATGTCGATATATACTAAACATACAAAAATTGATAAGACATCATGTTGAAGAAAACAGCTGGGAGGTGAAAAGTTTGAGTGAGCGTGTGATCCTGCATAGTGATATGAACTGTTTTTATGCCAGTGTGGAAATGCTGCATCATCCGGAATTTACCGGAATGCCGCTGGCAGTCGGTGGCGATCCGGAAGCCAGACATGGGATTGTGCTGACAGCAAATTATATTGCAAAGCAAAAAGGTGTAAAGACCGGAATGGCATTATGGCAGGCAAAACAGATTTGTCCGGAAATCATATTTGTACCACCACGGATGGATTTGTATTTGAGATTTTCACAGATGGCAAGAGAAATCTATTCGGAGTATACGGACAAGATCGAGCCATATGGAATTGATGAAGCCTGGCTGGATGTATCGGACAGCAGAAATCTGAAAGGAATCGGAATGACGATTGCAAGAGAAATCAGCCATCGGATTAAATACGAACTGGGTGTAACGGTAAGTATTGGAATTTCCTGGAATAAGATTTATGCGAAACTTGGTTCAGATTATAAAAAGCCGGATGCAATCACAGAGTTTAATCGAGAAAATTATAAAGACAGGATATGGCAGCTTCCAGCGACAGATTTGCTTTATGTCGGAAGACAGACAAATAAGAAATTGCAAAAACTTGGAATCCGGACAATTGGGCAACTTGCGGAATCAGACGAAAAGTTGTTAGAGAGCCATTTGGGAAAAATAGGAAATGTATTATGGGCTTTCGCAAATGGTTGGGATGAAGATCCGGTTTGCAAGGAAGGATATGAAGCACCAGTAAAGTCGATAGGTAATAGCACTACAACACCGAGAGATCTGGAAAATGATCTGGATGTCTGGATCATTCAAATAGCATTGGCAGAAAGTGTAGCTGCACGATTGCGGAAACATGGATTTAAATGCAAAACAGTAGAAATTACAGTTCGAGATAATGGATTGTATAGTTTTTCCAGACAGATACATTTACGACAGCCAACGAATATTACAAACGAGATTGTAACTGCAGCATTTCAGCTATTTAAAGATAATTATAAATGGGAACATCCCATTAGAAGCCTGGGAATCCGAGCTGCGGATCTTGTGTTAGATGATATTCCCGTGCAGTTGGATTTATTTGGAAATCAGGAGAAAAAGGAAAAGTTAGAGAAGCTGGATCGTACTGTAGATGAGATCAGACGACGGTTTGGTTATTTCAGTATACAGCGAGCGGCAATGTATCAAGATAAAGTCTTATCCCACTTAGACGCTGGTACGCACACGATCCATCCACACAGTTATTTTCATGGGTAATTGGAGGGATAGATTTGAAAAAAACATTAACCAGAAAACAGAAAGAAAGTTATCAGTGTCTTTTGGATTATACGAAGGAGCATGGATATCCGCCGACAGTACGGGAATTTGGAAAATTGATCGGGGTGAAATCAACATCATCAGCATTTTCCAGAATCAAGCAGTTGGAGTTAAATGGATATATCCGCAGAATCCCGGCATCGCCAAGAGCAATTGAGATTTTATAGTGAGGTGTCGGCATGAACAAAGTATATGTAGATGTAGTGGCAGAGTTTCGGAAAGACGGACAGCTGGTTCCCATATTTTTTACATGGGAGGATGGAAGAAAGTATAGCATTGACAGAATTTTGAAAATCGAGCGATGCGCCAGCAGAAAGGCAGGCGGTGTAGGAATGATGTACACCTGTATGATACAAGGGCAGGAAAGCCACTTGTTTTACGAAGTGGATAAATGGTTTATGGAGAGAAAAACAGCATAAGGAGAGATTGGTATAGACGATATTATTTGGATTATTAACCGGCAGGGATAGTCACTTTCCCTTTATATTCCTGCAGGTTTTACATAAGAAGATGGATTCCGGTCAGCAAAGGCAGCTCCCACAATGCCTTTTGGATATCCGCTTCTGCAAGTTGTAGTAAGTAATTGCTTCCCATCAAAATCATGGGGAAAGCGAACTGGTCTGAAAGACCGCCAGTTAGTGTGATGATGATAAGGAGATTTTGAAACTGATGACAGACAGAGATTATGCAATTAAATCAATGAAAGAAATTACCTTCCAGATGGCAAGTCATGCACAGGATTATCTGGAAGTTACAATCGAAAGACATTATACTGATATTAAAGAATTGATGACAAGCTATCAGAAATTGATTTTGGAAAATCAGATTGTGTTAGAAGAACTGGATATGGAATGCCAGGAGAAAATCAATGAAGATATGGCATATGCATTGAGTTATCTGAGCATTTATAACAACCAGCTGAATGTGCCAAAGATGCACCGGGAGATGAATAATCTGATGATTATTTATGGATTGTCGGACATGATCTATCGGGGAATGACTTTGGTGAAGTTCTATGCACCGAATGGTGTGATGCTCAGTGAAATCCTTCATTCCTGTTTTTGCAGTCATTATAATAAGACAGATGTGGAAGTACAACAGGAGTTAGGAATAGGCAGGACTTCTTTTTATAAAATGAAGAAGCAGGCACTTGGGTATTTAGGATTTTATTTTTATGAGATCGTGGTACCGCAGGCAAAGGATAAAAGATTTAAACCGTCACTGGGCGTTGAGGAAGAGTAGGTGAATAATATGAGATACGAAGATTCAATGAAAGGTGTAGCTGCTCAGATAATCAAAGAACAGCAGCGAGTCAGTAAAATTAAAAACAATCCAGAAGAGTTCCATTGGCATGACGAATATGCAACGTTGAATTTCTTTCGGTTTATCTGCAAAAATATCGGTAACTTGGGAAATGGAGAAATTGAGAAAATGGTCACACGCTTGAAAAGCATAGATCAGAAAGCAGTGGAAAACCATGTGAATGGTGCTGTTTGGGCATTTGATTATGATAAGATGTTCTGTGTATTGATGGAAAATGAAATTTGCCGAAAGGTGTGTGAAAAGAATAAATATAATAGTTGGATGAAACTGATTGGAAATTATTGTTTTCAAGTGGTGTAGGATAAAATAGTGGCTTGTGAAAAGCTGATTTTGATGTTAAGATGAAATTGGGATAGGAGACATTTAGGAACCTATCCTGACATAGCAAAGAATGGAGGCGAGAATGGACGTGGCGAAAGAAGAAATCGTGAAAACAGAAGAATTGGAAACACGTTACGAAAGATACAAGGGTATCTTAAAAGACCTTACCATCATGAGCGATGTGTTTATGCGGAATGTATTCAAGAAACGGGAATGTACAGAATATGTTCTGCAGGTAATTATGAATAAAAAGGATCTGAAAGTGATTGATCAAGTTCTGCAGAAAGACTATAAGAATTTGCAGGGGCGTTCAGCTATTCTGGACTGTGTTGCCAGAGATTCTGAAGGCAAGCAGATGGATGTAGAAATCCAACAGGACAACGAAGGGGCATCTCCCAAAAGAGCAAGGTATCATAGTGGTCTGATGGATATGAACACATTAAATCCAGGACAGGATTTTGATGACCTTCCGGAAAGCTACGTGATTTTTATCACCAGAGACGATGCACTTGGATACGGACTTCCGATTTATCATATAGACAGGAAAATCGAAGAAGTCAGTGAGAATTTTAAGGATGAAGCTCATATTATCTATGTAAATTCTAAGAAACAAGAGGATACAGAATTAGGCAGACTGATGCATGATCTTCACTGTAAGAATGCAGAAGATATGCACAGTAAGATACTTGCTGACAGAGTATACGAATTGAAGGAAACACAGAAAGGGGTGGAATTCATGTGCCGTGAGATGGAACAGATTTACAGTGAAGGTATTGAAAGCGGTGAAATGCAAAAAGCAAAAGAGACAACGATTGCCCTTGCAGAGATGGGTTTACCTGCTGACAAGATTGCTAAAGCCGTTAAGATTGGCGTCGATGTCGTACAGAAATGGATTGATGAGAGCATGAGTGTTGCACATTAACAAATACTGAATTTCAAAGAAGCTGCCAGAAGATATGATTTTCTGGCAGCTTCTTTTTAAGAAATTGGAACACAAAGAAAAAGTGCTTTCTCAGAATTGATGTGAATAGAAATTAGGAAGCAAAACAATGCGAAGAGATTGTTCACTCGTGCAACTGGAAGACATGTTGGATAGAAATTTATTTATAAGAATTAGTAAGAGCGGCATTGTAAATTTAATGAATGTTGATTCTTATAAAAAAGGAACAATAAATATAAATGGATAAGAAATAAATGTTGCAAGAAGAAGACGTAAAGATTTCGAAATCGCATTCCAAAGATATGATCTTGAATTTAGAGGGGAATAAATGGAAATAGGAATATTATATTTATAGTAGTAAATAAAGCTTTTAATGATTAAGCTTAATGGCATAATCGACATAATCTAAGAACATTGCAGTAATTACTCATGTAAATGTCGTAAAGCTAATATATAATTTAGTCACTCGATAACAAAGTCGAGAATATACATAAGGAGGAAATGCCATGAATCCTAGTATTTCACCAATGGGAAACGGATGTAAATTATGTGCAGGATGTACAGGGTGTATGTTCTGTGGACCATCCGCAATTGCTGCAGCGGGTGCAGCAGGTTTTGTTGGATTTTTCTGAGTAATAAATCATAACAAGCAGAAGACTGGAAGTGAGATTTTACCGCTAGATAGTAATAATTCTCACTTCCTGTTCTTTCTATAAAATAATTACAGATGATAATAGAAATAAGATTGATTATATTGTAGGTTAAACAACAATAAGGAGAAGGTATGTATCTGAGATTAATTAACGTAAAAGCAATAGAAAGACAAAGAGATTCTTATATTCTTGTAATAAATAACCGTTATGAAAAGATGGGTGAATCATTGTATCGCATTAACAAAGATGCTTTAGAAATTATACGTAACCTAAATGGGACAAAAACATTTGATGATCTAGTTGACATGATGATCAGTTGTCATTTAGAGAAGAAAGAACAGGCTAAGTATAAATTAAATAATTTTTTGAATGAATTGGAGAAAAATCCAGGAATTTCTGTGGAGTATTTAAAAAAAACAAATCCAATAGAAATACCAATACTTGGAAATGGAAAAACACAGTATCCATCAGCTATTTCTGTAGAAATTACACATAGGTGTAATGCAAAGTGTTTGCACTGTTATGGAGAATATTGTGCAACGAATGCATTTAAAGATAATACAGAGGAAATAAAGAAGTTACTTAAGGATGCACGTAAAGCAGGGACAAGAGTAGTAGAATTTACAGGTGGAGAAGTCACGTGTCATCCGAGGTTTTTAGAAATCCTGAATGAAGCGTATAATCTTGACTATTCATTAGTAAGTATACTATCGAATGGTTTATTTTGGAATAAAGAATTGTTCGCACTGATTGCAGAACATAAGGAGCAGACAGTTGTACAAATCGATTTACACGGAGATAATGATGATTATATAAATTGGTTTATGGGAACACAAATACCCAATATTACTCACCGTGTTAAAGACACAATTATGAGAATTAATAATTCAGGAATACTGATGAGAGTTGTTACAATGGTAACACCGCAAAACATTGACCAAATTGAAAATATTGCAGGATGGGTAAAAGAAGCAGGTATCGAAACTTATGGTATATCAGCAATTACTCCTATGGGAAGAGCTGATTTAGAGGATAAAAATAATTTGCTTTTAAAGACATTAGAACAACATGAAAGGGTTGGTAAAGTAATAGAAAACATTAATACCCGATATGGAAAAGGGTTTTTATATAAAATTAAAGACGGAAATAGCAACGCAAAGAATTGTGGAGCATTTACATCGAATCCTTCAATAACGCCAGAGGGAGAAATCAAATTTTGTGCAATGGATAACCAGACAGTGATTAAATCTTTGGGAAATGTATTTAAAGAGGATATCGGACAGTTGTTTTCAAATAATTATCAATTAATGAATATGATTCGTGGTATACAAGCTCCAGATTATACAAGTAAAGAATGCTCAGGGTGTGAAAAAAAGTACTTTTGTAGTTATTGCATAATACGTGGGTTAGTAGCTGCTAAAGAAAAAGGCTTTGAAAATTGTGCATGGTATTCCCAATATATACCAAATGAGTTTAGGAGGCTGTTAATATAATGACAAATATTATTTCTATTTACAATCTTTCAAAAGCGTTTGATGGTAAGAAATTATTTCAAAATTTTAATTTTACTGTCAAGAAAAATTCTGTCCATGCCTTGATAGGAGCAAATGGAGCAGGAAAAACTACACTATTGCGTTTACTCACCGGATTATACGAACCAGATGAAGGAAAAATATCTGTATCGGGTAAACATGCAATGTTGCTTGAGAATGATTATTTATATGAGGATAAAACAGGTTTGGAGAACTTGAAAATCTTTGGGTTGTATTTTGGATACTACGTAAAGGACTATAAGAAATATAGTGATTCATTAAATATTACAGAACATTTATTGAAACGTGTTAGTACGTATTCAAAAGGAATGAAAAGAAAATTGTCAATTCTAATCGTTATACTAATCAACAGTGAGATTATTTACCTTGATGAGCCAACATCAGGGGTAGATCCGTTGTCTCGTGTTGAAATAAGAAAGATTATCCAGAAACTAAAGGAAGAAGGAAAAACAATATTGATTACATCTCATGATTTAAGTGAAATTGAGAAAAGTGCAGATTATGTCACTATGATTGAAAATGGTAAGGTTGTTTTCAATGAGGATATAGATAACATAAAAGGGACAACACTGGAAGAGTTATTTATAAAAGAAGGTGGAGATTATGAATAATATTAAAAAAGCTGTTTTTTATATTATATTTAAGAGTAAATCTACAATTTTTAATATGTTAGGAGTAGGAGTGCTTGGGACACTGATGTTGGTTGTATTTCAACAGGATCAATTTTATTCAAAAGGAACAGATTATCTTATTTTAGTTTTTTTTGTAGTTCTTTTAGGATGTACTCTTCTTCAGGCAAATTCTATAATAATAGATTTGACAGTGAAAGATAAAATGAGTAAACGGATGGAGTTTTTTTTAGCATCAGGGATTGATTTAAAGTTTATTATTAAGGCCTACACAATACAAATTTTAAAAGCATCAATTATAATTCCTTTTATTATATTTGTATTAGGTTATTATCTCATAGATTTTAAAATTTCATTTTTTGGTATTATAGCCTTTTTTATATCGACAGTAATAATGAGTTACACTGAAGTTCTATTTTTCAATACAATTACATTTTCTGTAGAAAAATATAAGTTATTTAAAAATATAGTCTTTTTTGGAAATTTTTTTCTGATTTATATTAGTGCTATGTGTGCGAATGAAATTGTTGAATTTGTATCAGGTTTAAATATTAGTATGTATATTTTTATTATTATTCTGAATATAATTGGTGCGACAATTTTAGCTGTTATTTCTTTCAGAAAGATTTCTAAATTAGACAATGAAAGTGTTGTAAGGAGTGTTGGACAATGGATTTGACTATTATTAGGATTCATGTGAAAAAAATTTTAACAGGTAATTTTGTTTTTATGAGTCTAGTAGCAATTATTTTTGGTATATTAACCTTATTTAGTAAAGGGCAGGAAAAAATAATTGGCTCATATACTTATATTGATATGCTTTGGAAGGGGTATATTTTTTTATATATTATATTTGCCTGTGAATTAAGTAAAGATTTACTACAAATGGAAAAAATCACAAGAAGAATAGAGTGGTTGATTGCAAATGGGACTAGGCTTCAATCTATCCTTATTAATCATACAGTTTCTTTGTGGATATCAACTCTCTTACTTCTTATGCCACTGTTAGGTATTACTATATACAAAATAGGATCACCTGATGTTGCCCAAATACTTGATTTCTTTACATTTACCTTATTAAGCAGTATAATTATTAATGCAGTTATTTTGGTTATAAGAGATATGAATAAATATAAGGGAATTTCTTTGCGTATATCAGTATTTTATTTTTTTATTTTAATTATTGAGAGTATGTTTTATTCCTGGAGCAATAATTTTATTTTAACTGTTATAATAAAGTATGTAATAAGTTTGTGTGTTAGTGTATTTGTTCTGCGAATGGCCACTAAAGAGAGAATTGTAATGGCATACTACTAGATACGGTAAATGATGTTTCAGTGATGTGGGTGAAAAAGAGTATGAAGAGTAAGTACAGCATATATATTCTGCTCCATATAGCTATAATTGTTATGTGGAGTTTTTTTTATAAATTTAATTTGATTACAAATGATGCTGTAGAGATAAATGCATTATCTATGATATTGTTAGTTTGTTTTATTAGTGCATTATATGTATATATTATGACATCACAAAAAAAAACAGATATAGTGGATAGTATTGATTATACAGTTCCTATATTATTCTGTAGTTCCATGATACATAGAACAGGTATTATAATTTTTGAAATCGCATTTGTATTATTTTTATTGTATAAGGCAAGGAATTTATTAGCCAGGAAAAGATATAAGGAAGAAATAACTGTTCTTATTTCTTATTTTTTGGGATTGCTTTTTTACATTAATCGGTTTGTCCTTTTTTCTTCGTTTATGATAGTATTGGGCATGGCGGTAGATATTTTTGTTAAGTATAAATGGATAAATTTCAAATATGTACATATACTTCCGACTTCTGCAAAGAAGTCAAAATATATTTTAACCTTATGGATACCACTAGTAGTATATATATCTTATATTTTTGATTGGGATTCATTTTGCCTTAATATGATTTTCCAGGTTTTTATGCTATTGTTTGAAATATTAACTATGATACATATAGAGGATAGGCAAGAATTTTATAGAGAAATAAGTTCCTTTTTTTTCTTAACAAAGTATATAAATACTGAAAGAGAGAATTTTTCAAGAATACTTCACGATGATATTGTCCAGGATATCAGAGCATCTTACAATTTATTAGCATTAGAACAACCGGATATTGTGCTATCGAAAAAGGTTTTATTAAATCTGGAAGATCGTGCAAGGAAAATGATGAATTTTTATTCGGCAAATATTTTTCTGGAATATGGTGCCTATATTAATTTAGAAAATATGTTAAATTCTATACAAGCCATATATCCAAATAAGAAAGTTCAATTAAAAATTGATATAAATGAAAAAGCAGAAAAATATCTAAAAAATAAAGTGCATTTAGAAATGCTGTTACAGATTAGTAAGGAATTGATTAACAATATTTTTAAGCATTCCAATGCGACTTATATCAAATACGAAATAAAATTGGACGAAAATATGGTGTTAATAATTAACTGCAAGAGTGATGGGGCGAGTGCAATAGATTATGAAAATATTTTCAAGTCTAAAGGTGGTGTGCTACTTTTGAGGGTGCTTGTAGAGGCAAACAATGGGAAATTGACATATAATTATTCAAATGGCATTTTATGGTCTAGTGTCGAGCTGGAGGTAGATTAGTGAAAATTTTACTATTTGATGATCATAGATTATTTGGAGAGAGTTTAAAGAAATTACTGATAGAGAGTCAATTTGTATCACTTTGCTACTATGTTGAAAGGGAGAATGATTTTTTCCGTACGTTTCGAGAAAAAGAATTTGATATTATTCTATTGGACATAAATTTAAAGAATAGTTCTGAAAAGAATGGATTTGAAATATTGGCAGATATATTATCAATTAATCCAGATTCAAAAGTAGTTATACTTTCTTCGTATGATATGCCTATATACAAAAAGATGGCATTTGACAAAGGAGCTGCGGATTTTATAAATAAGTCTGTTTCTATGGAGGAATTAGTAGAAAGATTAAAGAGAGTTCTTTGTAATAAAACATATTATAATAAAATTCCAGATATTGAGGTATTAACAGAGAGGGAAATTGAAATATTACGAGCAATTTGTAAGGGGGATATAAAGAAGAAAATAGCAAAGAATCTTTTTATAAGTGAACGTACATTATATAACCATATTCAAAATATTTATGATAAACTTGAAGTATCTAATACAGTTGAAGCTTATAACAAAGCAATAAAGCTAGGATATATTGAGCCATTAATGTAATCTGTTCCGAATTTAAGTATTTTTTACTTTTTTTGATAGAATTGTAGGCAGATAATTAACTATAAATGAGCAAGTTCGTGATTTTGCATAAAAGAGAGACACCTTGATTCCGTGTGTTGTATAATGAAAGTACCTAAACAAACATTTGCAACATTTACGAAAGAAGGTGTCTCTCGCAAATACTATGCATCATTCTACATTCATATACAACCAGCTTAAGAAATTAAACTTATACAAATTTTATTCCAATCGAGTGATAAATCATCTTATGAGCATTCTGATCAGCATATTTCTTTTAGGATACCATGGGAAAACCACGGACTTTGCTAAAAACAGTTCCTGTCACAGGACTACGATCGCACATTTCCTTAATTCAGGAAAATGGGATGATTCCTCACTTTCAGATACGTTAAAACGTTCTGTTATAGAGATTATTTATTCAGAAGCAGCTCGCACCGGAAAGCCTTTTTTCTGTATTGTAGATGATACGACAGCTTCAAAAACAAAGCCTTCGTCACAGGCTCTGCATCCAATTGAAGACGCGTACTTTCACCAATCCCATTTAAAGGGGAAACAGGATTACGGACACCAGGCAGTTGCTGTTATGCTTTCCTGCTGGTATACTTCTGAAAAAATAATCAACACTTTCGCAGCCGGAGGATTTCATACCATAGGTGCACTGAAAACAAACCGGATGCTTTATCCATTTGGATTCAAAAAGAAACTTAATGAGTTTGCTGCTTTTTTAACGTCCACACGTTCCAATTTTCGCCTTGTGACAGTGAAAAAACAAAAATATTACGTGTATCGTTATGAGGGAAAACTCAACGGTATTGAAAATGCCGTAGTTCTTTTAAGTTATCCGGAAAAAGCATTTGGAAATCCAAAAGCACTGCGTGCTTTTCTCAGTACAGACGTTTCATTATCATTGGACGAAACACTGTCTTATTATGTCTGCCGGTGACCGATAGAGGTATTTTTTCGCCAGTGTAAGAATAAACTGGCACTGGACAGCTATCAGATACGTTCTGCACAGGGAGTCCGAAGATACTGGCTTCTTATGTCAATGGCACATTTTATGTGTGTGACAGGGACTGGTGAATTCTGTTCTTTTGAAAAAGGCTACCACCGGATTGGAAGCATTATTCAGACAGAAAAGTATCAGTATCTCTTCCAACTTGCAAAAGGAAGTAATGATTTTAAGGCATTTATGAAGTTAGCAGGATAATTTTGTGCAATTTTTCAAATTTGCTCATTTATAGTATATTTCTTAACTTCCTGTAAAATTAACTCTCGTTCCAAATAAATGGCTTATTTATGCGGTTTGTGCGTGTTATATCGTTAACGACACGAGAATTAATTAACTCTCGAGAGTTAACTTATAAAACAGTCACAAATCCATTATTATAAGGTTCTCGTACAGTCGAGAGTTAATTCATCAGGAAGTTAACAATATTATACACAGGATCTGTTAATGTACATATCAGGATAACTGCTTCTGGATTTAAGCTCGAGATGTTCATGGAAAGTTTGTATTAAGAGGGCCTCTGAAAATGAGGTCCTCGATATTTTTATCAGAGTATTATAATTGAAAAATAGTAACGAATTTATGAAGTATCTCTGATTGTGCAGATTATGTACCAGAAGTTTGGGCTGGGATTACTGCTTGCAAGAAAGGGAAAAGACTGGTATCGGATAGGATTAGTATTAAAGAAAAGTTCTTTTATTCGATAAAGTTTTCTACGGACAGAGGATATGCGACGAGCCTTGGTATGAATATATATCTATGGAAAGAGGATATTGAAGACGGAGCGTCGGTGATGACAGTCGAATACAGACCTGTAGAATATGGAAAGGATTATGATGTTGTCAATAATCCTGATATATTTGAACTCTATATAGATGGAAAAGAAGTAAAAGAATAGCAGGGTGAACTTTTAACACCGAAATATGTACGATTTCTGTTATGACATGAACTTATGGGAACGTATTGAGGATACTTTGTGAACTTTATCCTGATACAATGATTATGCTGATGAAAGAGGGCATAGATAACTGAATACAAGAAAGAGACAGAAGCCTCAGTAGTTAAGAAAAACTACTGGGGCTTTTTTTCGTGCCTGAATTTATCAGCCAATAACTGCGGATGTGTCCCGGCAGGATGAAGGCGGAGCAGGCATGATCCTA
This sequence comes from Blautia sp. AF32-4BH, assembly GCF_003460565.1. Classification (NCBI taxonomy): domain Bacteria; kingdom Bacillati; phylum Bacillota; class Clostridia; order Lachnospirales; family Lachnospiraceae; genus Blautia; species Blautia sp. AF32-4BH. Next base: position 38,221 of record NZ_QTVL01000020.1, read on the forward strand.
AACAAAGGTCCTCCTTCCGAATTTGAAACGAGCAACAAGATTTCAAATTCAGGAGGAACGGATATGTATATTGAACACCCATATTTTTACGAAGGAAAGTATTACGCAAATATTGATGGAGAAATGATCGAGATTACAAAAGAAGTTGCGTATGCGATGAATAATTTTTACAGAAGCAGCAAGGCAAAAAAAGTTGAGATTAAGAATGAACTGGGTGAGGTTGTGGATAAGATGCTGAGAGAAGTACCTTACAGCGGTCAGTCCATTGATGGAGAAGGCTTCATGATTGAGGATTTTCCAGATCTGAACTGTGATGTGGAGCACTGTGTACTGACAAAAATGGAACAGCAGGATATTCACACAGTGATCAATCAACTGAACTCAGAGGAACGCATGATTATTTATGGTATTTTCTTTGAAAACAAGACACAGACACAGATGGCGGAGATTATGGGGATTTCCAGACAGATGCTGTCATACAAGTTGAAATCCACTCTTAATAAGATGCGTGAAATGTATATGAATAAATTTTTTTAAAAAATTTTTCAAAATCTTTTGCATCTGCCAAAGTCATTTGACTTTAGTAATTAGAGGAAGTTAAAGGACTTCCTAAAATGAACCATGATAACTGAATATCCAATAATAACTGACGTGACATTTCATGCAAAGAGCACGAGGAAGATGCCGCTATAGGATTATAAGACAAAACAAAGATTTTTAGTTCAGTCCGTAATGCTGCGAAAAAGCACTGACCGAAGCCAGCTGGCAGGCTGGTGATGCGATGATATGTATGAGATGCGATACACTTGCAGATCCTGAGAAGTCTGTAACTGGTAAACCTATGAACTGCTGGAGCCTGGAAACGAGAGTTTCCGGGTTGTGGTCCGGAGTATGCATCCGGGCAGGTTATTATTCCCTTCCTGCATATGCGGGAGTAACGATTCGGGGTATCGAGGATAAATAGAATCGAGCGAGCACTGTTTAATAATCAAATTGGCTATAGAGGTTATGCGGCAGAGCTTTCCGTCTTGGAAAGGAACTCTGCCGTATTCCTGTGGAGCTAATATAGCGCTATGAATGCTTTACAAATAAAAAAGGATTGGAGAGATGACAAGTGACGATTCGAAGAGGAGATATCTTATGGGCGGATCTCGGTATGTTCCCGACAACTTCGGTTCAGGGTGGAGTAAGACCGGTGATCGTAGTAAGTAACAACAAAGCTAATACATACAGTTCAGTCATTACAGTAGTTCCGCTGACGTCAAGAATATATAAGAAGCGGTATTTGCCAACACATGTATTTATCAGCAAATATGATATGACGGGAATCCGAAAAGGAAGCCTGGCACTGGCTGAACAGGTTATGAGCATTTCTACGAAATGTATTATTGAGAAATGCGGAAGAGTGAACAAGTGGAGCCTGGATCGGGTACTGAAAGCAGTACAGATTCAGATGGGAATGGAAGGAGAAGGGCATGACGGCAGAGGAATATAGAAACTATCTGGAGCAGGATTTCAGTGATGTAGATATCAATGAAATGACTGATCTACGGATGATAAAAGCAGACAGAAATAAATCGCTTCAGGAACGGAGAGATATTTTTCTGAATAAAGTAGGAAATCCATATTTGGTCCGGATCGGCAATATGAAAGTAAAAGTCAGATTTGCCAATAACGGTATATCTATGGAGCAGGCATTTGAGAATATGCTTCTGAGTGTCTGAAAAAGTACTGGCAAGATTGAGGGGACTGTGTTAGAATGTCGGTAAGGACAGATTATGCAGCCCCCTTTTATTACATGGATTTTCTGACGTAATAAAAGGAGGTAAGATATGTATCAGAATATCAATAAAATCTATCATGCCGCCATCTATGTCAGATTATCTAAAGAAGATGGCGATATTTCCAGTTCAGCAAAACTGGAAAGTAACAGCATTTCTAACCAGAAAGCTTTGATTCTGGATTTCCTGAAAGACAAAAAAGATATAGAAGTTGTTTCAGTCCGAGTTGATGATGGCTACTCAGGCTCTAATTTTGAGCGCCCAGCATTCCAGGCAATGCTGGAAGATATCCGGCGTGGGATTGTAGACTGCGTAGTGGTAAAAGATTTATCACGATTTGGAAGGGAATATATTGATTCTGGGAAGTATATCGAGAGATTATTCCCGGCTCTTGGTGTGCGTTTTATTGCCATCAATGACAATTATGACAGTCTCAAGGGAAAGAATCAGGCAGACGAAATTATTATCCCATTTAAGAATTTAATCAATGATGCTTATTGCCGTGACATTTCTATTAAGATCAGGAGTAATCTTGAGATTAAGAGGAAAAAAGGCGAATGCGTGACTCCGTTTGTAGCTTTTGGATACAGGAAGGCAAAGACAGATAAGCATAAATTAGAGATTGATCCATCTGCAGGCAGTGTAGTACAGGATATTTTTAAGATGAAGCTGCAGGGAATGAGTCAGGATGCGATTGCTAATCGTTTAAATGAACTGGGTATTCTTTCCCCATTTGAGTATAAAATCAGCAGTGGCAGTCATTATGAAACAGGCTTCCGGCAGAAAGAACAGGCACTTTGGAGTTCCGTTACCGTCCGCAGGATACTGGAAAACGAGGTTTATATCGGAAACCTTGTGCAGGGAAAAAGGACGACACCGAACCATAAAGTGAAGCAGACTTATGTGAAACCGGAAGATGACTGGATCCGGATTGAGAAAAATCATGAGCCATTGGTGAGTGACCGTGATTTTGAAATTGTTCAGAGACTTCTGGGCATGGATACACGTACTTCGCCTGACCAAAAGCAAGTATATCTGTTGTCCGGAATTGCTGTATGTGCGGATTGTGGTGCACCTATGACAAGAAAGGTTTCTACTGTGGCAGGGAAAAAATATGCTTATTATCTATGTTCCGCAAATAAAGAAACAAAACGCTGTTCTAGTCATAGAATACCGGAAAAGGATCTGGAAGATGCCGTACTGGTGATGCTGAAACAGCATATCCAGAATATCCTGCACCTGAAAAGAGTCCTGGAATTTGTTGGTACTGTGCCATTTCAGGAGATCAATATGAAGAAGCTGCAGGACAGGCTGGAGAAGAAAAAACAGGAGACAGAACGTTGTAAGGAGTTACGGATGATGCTCTATTCGGATATGAAAGAGGGCATTGTATCAAAAGAAGACTATGTAGAGCTTCATGCAGCCTATGGAAAGAGGCTTAGAAATGCGGAAGAGAGTATCCGTGCAATCCAGAAAGAAATGGATAGTGAGCTGGAAAAAGCAGACAATGCCAATACCTGGCTGGATTATTTTGTGAAATATCAGGATATTGAAGAACTGTCCCGCACAGTGGTGGTAGAACTGATCAGGCAAATCAGAGTATATGATAAAAAGAATATAGAGATCACTTTTGATTTTGATGATTGTTATCAGACATTGCTGAATCAATTACCTGCTATGGGAGTTGATATGGTAATAGATGATGATAACAATCTGCAGGTCAATGTAAAGGAGGTTGTATAAAATGGCACGAAAGAGCAGGAAAAACATTCCGGAAGTAGTCAGCAGTGCAACCGTCCAGACAGAGGTGAGCAGACCGTTCCGGGCAGGATTGTATGCCAGAATTTCAATGGAAACAGAAGAAACCTTAGAAAGAGGAACGATAGAAACCCAGGTGGAACTGATGAAAAACTTTGTGGCAGATACGGAAGACATCGCAGTTGCAGAAATATATAAGGATTCTGATTATTCTGGTACAAATTTCGACCGTCCTGGTTTTACGCAGATGATGGAAGATATCAAGCATGGAAAAATTAACTGTGTGATTGTAAAGGATCTATCCAGACTTGGAAGGAATTATGTAGAGACAAGTAATTATATTGAGCGTGTATTTCCGTTTTTTCATGTGCGGTTTCTTGCTGTGACGGATGACTTTGATTCTTTCCGTGAGGGAGTGGATCTGACAGTTCCCTTAAAAAATATCATCAATGAGTTTTATTCCAAAGACCTTGCAAAAAAGAGCAGCAGTGCCAAAAAAGCCCTGTGGAAAGAAGGAAAATTTACTGGTGCATGGGAACCTTATGGATACAGGAAATCAGAACAGGACAGACACCAGCTGGTAGTTGACGAGGAGGCTGCCGGACATTTACGAGAAATTTTTACTATGTATATGGATGGATGCAGCTACAGCGATATTGCAAAAAGACTGAATACAGATGGTATCCTTTCCCCGACTTTGCAGAGGGAATATTATAAAACAGGCGAAAAGCCTTCACCGGAATCCAAACCTTGGAATAATTATGAAGTGAAACGTGTACTTCAGGATGTCCATTGTACCGGAGATTCTGTATATGGAAAATATCAGCAGAGTGTTTTTCAAGGAAACAAGCAGAGAAATCTACCGGAGAGTGAGTGGCTCTATGCTGAGAATACCCACGAAGGAATTATTGATAAAGAACTGTTCCGGCAGGTACAGGAAAAAATCCGGGAATTTACGGAAGCATACAAAAAGAAGCATCAGCTGAATAATGGAGCCATTCGGAATCATAATTTCTATACCGGCAAGATCAGGTGTGGGGGTTGTGGGAACCGCATGGTGTTGTCCAGAGAAAAAACAGGGACATTTTATTATATCTGTGGTGCAGATGCGAACCATAAATCCGGAGGAAATCAGTGTAAGGGGCACAGAGTCAAAAAAGAATACGTGGATGAAGACGTCCTTCGCCTGATCCAGTCACATATGAAAGCCGTATTGGATACAGAGAAACTGATCCGTGAAATGAATTCTGCTTCCAGAAACCAGACACAGTATTTGCTTCTGGATAAGGAAGTGGGGAAACTTCGGCGGGAGTTGAGCAGGATCAGCAAGCGTAAATCTGATTTATATGAGGATTATTCGGAACGTCTGATTACAGAAGAAGAATACATGCAGTTTTCCCGTATCTATTCCAATGAAATAGAAAACATCAAGAACCGCCTGGATGTAGTATTGGCGGCACAGGTACGGTATTCCAAGGATTATCATATCGAGGAAGGATGGGGAAAAGTGATACATACTTATATGTCAAAGCGTAAGCTGACAAAAGAAATGGCAGATGCCTTTGTGGATTCAATTATTATCCATGGTAAGTATGATTATGAGATCAAGCTGGTATATGACGATCAGTTTGCAGATTTACAGAAATTAAAGAAAGAGAAGGAGGCGCAGTCAAGATGACAGATCATAGAAAAACAGCTGTTTACATCCGTTTATCCGCAGAAGATGACAATGTAGATGGCAGAGCTAAAAAAGAGAGCGACAGTGTAACTTCTCAGAGAATTCTGTTAAAATCATTTGTGATTGATCAGCTGGGTGTAGATGAGGCAGATATCCTGGAATATGTGGATGATGGTGTCAGCGGTACTCATTTTAAACGGCAGGGATTTCAACAGCTGCAGGATGACATGAAAAGTGGAGAAATCGGCTGTGTAGTTGTAAAAGACTTTTCCAGATTCGGAAGAGACTATCTGGAAGTTGGATTTTATATTGAATATATTTTTCCACTTCTGCAGATTCGATTTATTTCGATTAATGACAGCTATGACAGTGCAGCAAGCAGCGGAATGACTGGTGGAATGAATGTGGCATTGCAGAATCTGGTATACAATATGTATAGCCTGGATTTGTCCAAGAAAATTTCATCAGCAATGCAGACGAGAACAAAAAATGGTACACGTCTTCCGGTAAATGCCAGATATGGCTATAAAAAAGGAAAAGATGGAAGGCTGGAAGTTGATCCGGAGGCTGCAAAAGTCGTGAAAATGATTTTTCAGATGGCAGCGGAGGGAACAAGTTTTGCAGATATTACAAGGGAATTGAACAGACAGGCGATTGCTACTTGTGATGAGCAGAAATTATCAAGAGGGGATCAGGTGCAGTTCCAGAGGTTTGACACGATCAAAAAGAAACACTGGAGCCCTACGACAGTATCGGCAATCGTCCGGGATGAGATTTATATTGGAACCAGAATCTGGGGCAAAACACGTTGCAGTATGCATACGGGCCATAAAGCAGTTCTGAATGATGAAACAGAATGGGTTCGCCTGGAAAATCATCATACGGCAATTATAGACAGGGAATTGTTTGAAAAAGCAAATGAAATGCATCCGAAAAAGAAGAGAAGTGTTGCAGAATCACGCACCAATTTTACTCTGGAAAGACGTAAAAAACAGCCGGCCTTGCTGATATGTGCCAACTGTGGGCATTCTCTGTTAAAAGAAACAGAGCATCTGCTGAAATGTTCAGATGCCAGAACCAATGGTGATCCTGTGTGCCGAAGTCTGGTGATTCGTAGGGAACCGATGGAGGAGAATATCCTTGGGCTTGTCCGTCAGTATGCAGCGTCAATGTTGAAAAAAGGAAAGAAAGTATCTTCCAAAAGACAATGTGAATACAAAGAGATCAATACTACAGAATTGCAAAAACAGAGCCGACAGTTGACCTCGGAAAAGATGAAACTCTATGATGATTACAAAGATGGTCGTATAGATCGTGATTCGTATAAGCAGAGAGCTGAAAAGATAAGTGTACAGCTGGATGAAATAAAACGAAAGATAGAAGATGCGAAGAATAGTAAAAAGCTTCTTGAACAAAATGAACTTTCTGATAAAATAAAACTAAAAGATTTCTTGGGAATTCAGAAGTTCGATACAGAGAAGCTGCGTGAGGTTATCAAGGTGATCCGTGTTCATAGTCAGGATGAAATTGAAATCGAATGGAATTTTGACGATATTTTTTCAGAACAGAGATAACTTGAGCAGGACAAGAATGACTTATCAAAAGATAATAAAGGTGCTGGGACTACCTGATGGAAGCGTCAGATAGTCTTCGGCAGAAAAAAATAAAATTTTTTTTGTCCTATACTTGACACATCCACATGTATGCCGACACACCTATTGCAGCAATATGGCAAAATCAGGAATGAATCCAAAGACGTTACAGTACCTCATGGGGCATTCGGATATAAGTGTTACAATGAATGTGTACACGCATATCAGTTTTGATGATGCTGAGGAAGAATTGAAACGTATGGAAGAGTTTAGGAAGGCGCAGGCGGAGGTTGAGCAGAAGAAGGAGAAACCGATGTCGCAGAAAGTGTTTAAAGTTGTATAATATGGAAATGGGATGACGCTCTGGTATAGACTGGGGCGTTATTTTTGTGGAAAAAAGTAGGTTCAGAGGATATAATATAATCAGGGTGATTTAGGAAGATGGGAAAAGCGGTTTTGATTTCATATGAAAGGAATGGTTGTGAAATGTATTACGATGAAAAAACAGCGGAGAAGCCAGAAAAATGGCCTGCGAATGCTCGTGAACAGATTTTAGATACATTATGTGAATGTGTAGAAGAATTTAGGAAAAATCCGTCTTATAAGACAAGAGAAGTCCTTTTGTCTTTAACGTGTGAGCATGATTTGAATTTGAATGAGAATTCTGGATTGGTTCGTGTAACCGAGTATGAAGTTGGGATACTGAATTTTCTCTATTTAGTTGGTAATGCATATCAAATATCTTCATTAAAAACATATATATACAATATTATAACGCAGGTAACTAGATTACAGAAAATTACTTCTTGGTTTAATCCTGTGATTAATTGTGATGAAGAAAATACATATCGTGTAATACCATATGAACAGGGGCTTATGTTCCCACTGAGATTGTATCACATAGCGTATCAAAAGTTCACAATAGAAAAGAATAAGTCATTTGCAGAACAATTAATAGAAATTGTAGAGGAAACGTTAAAAAGCTGCCAAACGGAAGAAGAGATTGATACCTTGACTCATTCATATACATCTATGTTACTGGATATTAGTAATATGCATGGAAGTAAAAGAGAAAAGTTATGGGAATTTACAAGAGAAGAATTATACAAATTATTAGCAATAGAAGCAAAACTACTTAGAATGAATAAGCAGCCTGCAAACATTCGACCAGTTAAGGGTGTGCTTATGATGATGATAAGCAATTTCATTTTAAAATCGAGAAATGGGTATAACAATGATTATATTTGTAAATATCTGCCAATAGAAGTTGCAAAGAGTAGTATTAGTAATCATCAAATTTGGATGAAGAAAACAGAGCTGCTTAATGATGAGCGAGAGAAAAAAGTTATTCCAGAATTGTTTGAAGATATGTCATGGATTCATTATGACTGGATAAAAGACATTGATTTTTCTGAGACACGAAACTATTATGTGTCATGTTTCAGTAAGTCAATAAATAATAGCCATATGCAAGACGGTTATGGAGAATGTTTGTATGGATATAAAAATGATAGAATTGTGGACCTGATTGGACCTATTGGATTATATACATTGACAAAAAAGGCTGACGCTGACGCAGATTTGCCAGATACTATGAAAAGACCATATATAGCTCAAGTAATAACATTTGATGTTTTATATGACATTGAAGAAGCAAAGACGGAATTACAATACTTATTTAGCGTTATAGACATGTTTGATTTATCTGACAATAATAAGAAAATGTTTTTACAGGAGATATTGCAATATTGGATTCTTTCTGTTAAAGATAGCAAATGGAAAGCTGAAAGAGAAAGAAGATATGTTATTTTTTTATATGACGATTATGAATATATTGAAACAGAATTGGATGATACATTCTTGAAAGTTAAAACATCACTTTTTATTACGCCTGATTTTATTATAGGGAAAAATCCTAGCAAATGGGAAATAATGCGACAACTTGCGGCAAAAAGAAAAGCATTGTTTAGTAAAGAATATCTGTTTTGTGAAAATTGTTTAATGCAAGATCATGATGTGGCAATACATGAGAAACCAGAAAAATGTCCGATATGTGGTTCTAAAAATATAAGGATGATATATCACGAGAATGCTTAGTAGTAAGAAGCTTCATTTTACTACCAATTTTACTACTAACAGGTAGTAGCAACGTGTTCAATCTTACTCTGATTTGCCACAATCTGTAATTTCAGAGCATTTAATAAAACACCCGAAAACCCTAGCAAAGCAGGGCGTTTCAGGGCAAAACAAGGAGAAATAAAACAATGATTAAAGTACTTTTTATTTGCCACGGCAGGATTTTCTGTTCAGAATGAAAAGTCTCAAATCGTCTTAAATACTTCTATAAATAGCATTTCTTGTGTAAGTGCAAAATAATTCGACGGATTGTGTTGCCCTAAAAAATATCCCATAA
>NZ_QTVL01000021.1:0-42886 GCF_003460565.1 Blautia sp. AF32-4BH
TGCCGTAAGGCATGGAGCTGACTGTTACTAATCGGTCGAGGGCTTGACCTGAATGGTTGTGTTCACAGAAATGGAATGATAGATGTGTAGTGTATGCGGTTTTGAAGGTATATCGGAAAGGCCATCGGAGAGATCCGATGGCTTTTTGCTGTTAAAAAATAAAAGAAAGAGTGCTGTTAATGAGAAAAAATACTCATTAACAGCACTTTTCATTTCACAGAAAAAGCAGTATTATGAGGTTAGAAGAGTCTAACACAAAACAGACTCTTACACACTCAGGAAAAAAGATGCAGGGAGGAAAGTTATGTTTCTTGAGATTAATAACCTGAAGAAGAGTTTTGGAACCGGTGAAAGCCGTGTGGAGGTCTTAAAGGGAATCCAGTTTTCTGTGGAAAAAGGTGAAATCTGTGTTCTCCTCGGTCCATCTGGTTCCGGTAAATCGACACTGTTGAATATTATCGGCGGAATCGACGAGGCGGACAGCGGTTCGATCGTGATTGAAGGCGAAAAAATTGAGGATATGAATGAAAAAACGCTGACACGGTACAGACGAAAACATTTAGGATACGTTTTCCAGATGTACAATCTGATTCCAAATCTGACGGTGAAAGAAAATATGGAAGTCGGCGCATACTTAAGCGATCATCCGCTCGACATCAACGATCTGTTAAAGACACTGGGGCTCTATGACCACCGCGACAAGCTGCCGAACCAGCTCTCTGGCGGTCAGCAGCAGCGTACTTCAATCGGAAGAGCTATCATCAAAAATCCAAGCATTCTGCTCTGTGATGAGCCGACAGGTGCACTCGATTACCATACTTCAAAAGAAATTTTGAAGCTGATCGAGGACGTCAATCAGAAGTACGGCAACACCGTCATCATGGTAACACACAATGATGCGATCAAAAACATGGCAGACCGCGTGATTCGTCTGCGCGACGGCCAGATCCGTAAAAACTACGTCAATGAGACCAAAATCGCCGCCGGCGATCTGGACTGGTAAAGCGGGGTGGAAGTATGAAAAATCCATTACGAAAACGCCTGCTGCGGGAACTGAAGAACGATAGTGGAAAATATCTCGTTATTTTTCTGTTTATGACGGCGACGATTGGCTTTGTGTCCGGTTTTCTCGTTGCGGATGAGAGCATGCTGTATGCTTACGATGAAAGCTTTGAAAAATACAACGTGGAAAACGGAAATTTTACAACAGAACAGAAGCTCACCGACAACCAGAGAACACGGCTGGAAAAAGAGAAGGTAACGATTTACGAGAATTTCTATAAAGACGAAGATGCCGACACGGATCTGGATTCGGAACCAGAGAGCACGATCCGTCTTTTTAAAACCAGAACAGAGGTCAATCTGGTCTGCCTGATGAAAGGCGAAATGCCGCAGCAGAAGGATGAAATTGCAATTGACCGTATGTATGCGGACAATAATGACCTACAGGTCGGTGATGTGATCTCGGTTGATAAAAAAGAACTGACGGTTACCGGTCTTGTGGCACTTTCGGATTACAGTGCGCTGTTCAGCAATTCGAGTGACATGATGTTCGATGCGGTTAAATTCGGCGTGGGAATCATGACCAAAGAAGGGTATGATGCCATTACCGATGACCATATCAAATACTGCTATTCCTGGAAATATGATACGGAACCGAAAGATGAAAACGAGGAAAAAGAATGGTCCGATGATTTCGTCGAGGTTCTGGCGGCTCATTCCTCGCTGACGGGTTATCTGCCGCGCTACGGCAATCAGGCAATCAAATTTACCGGCGACGATATGGGCGGTGACAAGGTGATGGTGGAGGTACTGCTGTACATCCTGATTGCCATCATGGCGTTCATTTTTGCAGTTACGACAAACAATACGATTGTAAAAGAAGCGTCGGTGATCGGAACGCTGCGCGCATCCGGCTATACGAGACGGGAACTTCTGCTGCATTATCTGTCCCTGCCGGTACTGATTACGATTTTGTCGGCGGTGATTGGAAATATTCTGGGATACACCGTGTTTAAAGATATCTGCGCCGGTATGTATTATGGAAGCTACAGTCTGCCGACATATCAGACGCGGTGGAATGCCAATGCATTTCTGCTCACGACCGTAATTCCGGCAATTCTGATGTTTGTGATCAACGCGGTGCTGATTTCCGGCCGTCTGCGTCTGTCACCGCTGCGTTTTCTGCGCCACGATTTTGCAAAGAAAGGAAAAAGCCATGCGGTGCGTCTTCCGAACTTCCGGTTCTTCTCGCGGTTTCGTCTGCGGATCCTGCTGCAGAACAAATCGAGTTACTTTACCCTGTTTCTCGGTATCGTATTTGCCAATATTCTGTTGCTGTTCGGTATGATGATGAAACCGCTGCTGTCACATTACCAGACGGAGGCGGTGGAAAATATGCTGGCAGATTACCAGTATATTTTAAATGTCCCGGATCCGATCGATGAGGATGATGAGTACACGCTGATGGGAATTGTGCAGAAATTTCTGACGCCATCGCTGAAGACAAATACGGAAGGCGTGGAAACGTTTGCTCTTACATCGCTGAAAAATATTCCGAAAAACCGGGAGGGCGAGAGCATTTCGGTATATGGAATTCAGAAAGACAGCAAATATGTTTCCGCTGAACTGTTTGAGGACGGCGTGACGATTTCCGACGGTTATGCCGAAAAATATGGAATGAAAGTCGGCGATACACTGGAACTGAAAGAGCCGTATGAGGACAAAACGTACAGCTTTGAAGTAAAAAGCATTTATGCCTACCCGGGAGCCCTTGCAGTATTTCTGCCGATGGATGTCTTCTGCGAGGAATTCGATCATCCAGAGGACTACTTTAACGGCTATTTCTCCAACGAGCCGATCACGGACCTGGAGGAATCGTATATCGCGACGAAAATTACGGAAGATGATATGACAAAGATTTCACGGCAGCTCAATGTGTCGATGGGAGAAATGTTCCAGCTGATCAATGTTTTCTCGATTGTACTGTTCATGCTGCTGATTTATCTGCTGACGAAGCTGATCATCGAGAAGAATACGACTTCGATTTCGATGGTAAAGATTCTCGGCTACGAGAACAGGGAAATTTGGAGTCTGTATTTGACGGCGACAACCTGGGTTGTGATCGTCTCAATCGGTGTCAGCCTGATCATTGCCTCCGCGCTGATCCGCCAGATTTATGTCATTATGCTTTCCGAGTACAGCGGCTGGCTGACATACTATATTGATCCGGCAATTTACGGAAAAATGTATCTGATGGGCCTTGCGGCGTATGCTGTTATCGCTGTGCTGCAGTTCCGCCACATCCAAAAGATTCCGATGGACGAGGCACTGAAAAATGTAGAATAAAAAAAGTTACAGGAGAAATCTTGACAAGCCCGGGCAAAGTGTGGTATATTGCTCTCAAACTTGGTGTGGATTTTTCAACTTGTAATAAAGTTCTTTTCGCCACGCAATTATCGAAAGCAGATAATTGCGTGGCTTTTTTTGTGGCAATGGAGCAAAGTCCGTGCCTGCACGTAAGCCCACCAACAGAAAAGATCACAAATGGAGGTAATAATGAACGAAAACTTTATGAAAGAAAAGCCAGTATTTCCACTGCTGGTTTCGATGGCGCTTCCAATGGTAATCTCGATGCTGGTCAATTCCTTATATAACATTGTGGACAGCTTCTTTGTCGCACAGATCAGCGAAGATGCCATGACGGCGCTCTCCCTGGTTTATCCGGTACAGAATTTTGTAAATGCTGTTGCCATCGGTTTTGGAATCGGACTGAATGCGGTGATTTCGTATTATCTGGGAGCGGGTGACAAAAAGGCAGCCGGCTGTGCTGCAACACAGGGCCTTGCCCTTACCATGCTGCATGCGGTTATTTTAACGATCGGAAGCCTTCTGGTCATCGAGCGTTTCCTGCGGATGTTTTCTTCTTCCGAAACTGTCATCGATCTTGGTGTCCGGTATTCACGGATTATCTTTCTGTTTACCATAGCAATCATGGCAAACCTTTACTTTGAAAAGGTTTTTCAGGCAGTCGGCCGGATGAAAGTGACAATGACCGGTATGATGATCGGCTGTATTGTCAACATCATTCTGGATCCGCTCATTATTTTCGGAATCGGACCGTTTCCGCGTCTTGGAATTGAGGGTGCGGCGCTTGCAACCGGCATCGGTCAGGTGACACCGGTCGTGATTTACTGGATCATTTACAAGATCCGCCCGATTTCGGTCAAAATCCGTCCGGAATATTTAAAAGAAGGAAAAAATCTGGTCGGAAGACTGTACGCGATCGGCGTCCCGGCGATCCTGAACCTGGCGCTGCCGTCTCTTCTGATTTCCGCACTGAATGGAATCCTAGCCGTGTATTCCCAGAGCTACGTTGTCGTGCTCGGCATTTACTACAAGCTGCAGACGTTCATCTATCTGACAGCAAACGGCATTGTACAGGGCATGCGCCCGATTATCGGCTTCAACTACGGCGCAGGCGAGCATAAGCGTGTGCGGAAGATTTATGAGATCACCCTGATTATGTGTGCGGTGATCATGCTTATTGGAACCGGCATCTGCCTTGCCATTCCGGAACAGCTGATCGGACTGTTCAGCAGCAATCCGGAGACCATCCGTCTTGGCGGACAGGCGCTGACACGCATCAGCGTGGGCTTTTTGATTTCGGCAGTTTCCATCACATCCTCCGGTGCGCTGGAGGGACTCGGAAAAGGCGGATCTTCCCTGATCATTTCCCTCTGCCGAAATGTCATTGTCATTCTCCCGGCAGCTTACCTGCTGTCCCATCTGGGAGGCGGCGTTTTCGTATGGCATGCCTTCTGGATCACAGAGGTCATTTCCGCAGCGGTTTCTCTTGTGGTATACCGCCGCGCAGTACGAAGATAAAAAATATAAGAAGAAAAGAAAAGCGGCCTCTTGTGGAAGGAGGCTTTTCTTTTTATAATAGATAATACAGACGTAAGAATTAAGTAAAGATTTTTTTGAATATTCATGGTACCATTACGGTAGTTAAAAACAGAGAGGATGGAAACGACGTGGAAGAAACAAATATTTTAGTTGTGGATGATGAAAAAGAAATCGCGGATCTGCTGGAAATTTATCTGATCAGCGATGGATTTCAGGTATTAAAAGCGTACAGTGCAAAAGAGGGACTCCGCATTCTGGAGGAGAAAAAAATCGACCTGGTGCTGCTCGATGTGATGATGCCGGATATGGACGGTATTGCGATGTGCCGCCGCATCCGGGAGACGAACAACATTCCGATCATCATGGTAAGTGCCAAAACGCAGGATATCGACAAGATCGTCGGTCTGTCAACGGGAGCAGACGATTACGTGGCAAAACCGTTCAATCCGCTGGAGCTGATGGCGCGTGTAAAATCCCAGCTCCGCCGCTACCGCGAACTGAATCCGTCGAAGCCGCACGAGCGCCAGGAAGTGATTTCCTTAAAGCATCTGGAAATCAACAAGGTAACCCATCAGGTTGTCTGCTACGGAGAAAGCATCAAGCTGACACCGATTGAATTTGATATTCTGTATCTGCTGGCCTCCAACCCGGGCCGCGTGTTCGGTACAGACGAAATTTTCGAGCGCGTCTGGCATGAAAAATTCTATGAGGCGAACAACACGGTTATGGTACATATCCGCCGTCTGCGCGGAAAAATGAAAGACGACACAAGAGAAGATAAGATTATTACAACAGTCTGGGGAGTGGGATACAAAATTGAAGCCTGATTTTATAAAAAACTTCAGCCAGAGGATGGTCTTTGATCTGATTGTAAGTGCACTTGTCACGGTGCTTGTAGTGACGCTTACCGACGGGATTCTGACCTTTTTCGGCAATGGACTGATGAACATCGGTTACCGGAGCGCCTGGATCGGACCGGGAGGCCTCCGCCCATCGGTGCGGACGATGATTCTGACGGCGGCTGCGCTGCTTTCGTTCTGCCTGACCTTTTATTTCCTGATGCGCGAAACCATCCGATACATTGGGAAGATTCTGGAAAAGGTAAAGGAGATATCAGCAGGGGATTTTGATCATCCGATCGAGGTAAAGGGAAATGACGAGTTTTCTGTGATGGCGGAGAACTTAAATACGATGCAGCAGAATATCAAGGAAATTATGGAACGGGAACGGATCGCGGAGCATACGAAAAACGATCTTGTCTCATCCGTGGCACATGACCTCCGTACGCCGCTGACTTCGATTATCGGCTATCTCGGCTGGGTGCGCACGCGGACGGATCTGGATGAGGAGACGAGAAATCATTATATCGATATTGCCTATCAGAAAGCACTCCGTCTGGAGCAGCTCACGAACGAGCTGTTTGGATTCGTCAAGCTGGAGCACAAAGAGATGCAGCTGCATCTCGGAAAACTTGATCTGGTGCAGCTGATGGAGCAGATGCTCGACGAGATGACGCCGTCTTTTGTGAAAAATGAGCTTCAGGTGGAATTTCTGCATGCGGAACATGCGATTTTTCTCGAGGCGGACGGTGAGCTGCTGGCACGGCTCTTTGGAAATCTGCTGAACAATGCTGTCAAATACGGAAAAGAAGGAAAACAGATCCGCGTCTCAATGGAAAAAGAGGGCGAATATGTGGTCACGCGTGTCATTAACTACGGACGGATCATTCCAAAACAGGAACTGGATCATATTTTCCAGAAATTTTACCGGACAGAGCAGTCGAGGAGCCGCGATACCGGCGGGACGGGACTTGGACTTGCGATTGTACAGCAGATTGCGGAACTGCATCATGGACAGGTGCGGGTAAAAAGTGATCTGCAGGGAACCGTCTTTGAGGTGGAACTGCCGGTCGGAATGCCAAAGGGGAAGAAAGAGGACGAAAAGCGATGAACAGGAAAAGAAGAAGCAAAATCTGCTGTCTGTCCGGTATTTTGCTGCTGATTCTGCTTCTGGCGGGAGTTCAGAGGGTGTCTGCGATGACAACGCGGACAGAACTTTATCAGAACACGCCGTCGGATGGCGGAAGAAGCGGCGGGAAAGAAAAGCAGTTTCTTGCCAACAGCTACGCAGGGGAATACCAGATTGATTTTTCTTATGGATTCGAAGGAAACTATCAGGATGGGAATCACGTACCGATTCGTGTGACAATCACAAATGAGAGCGCTGTTGAATTTGAAGGATACTTTGTTTTTCAGATAAAAAACGCCGCGGAATCGATTTACCGCAGAAACAGTGGAGAAGGCATTCTCTCAAAACTGTTTTTGGGGGTCAAGCGGTCGGGCGACGGAAGAAACAGCCTTTTTACGTACCGTTTTCCAATCTATATTCCGGCGAACGGAACCGTTACAAAGACTTTTTCGGCAGGGCTTCTGGTGGAAAATACGTCTTTTTGTGTCCTGTGCCTGGAGAACAGCCAGAGGGACACGGTGTACAGTCGGGAAGAAACGATTTCGAGTGAAGGCTTCTTCCAGTCCAAGGTGGAAGTCTGCGTTGTGGAAGAAGAAACTAATTACGGGCAGCAGCTGAATGGAGTTACGCTGAACGACGGGATTTATGAGGTGGAAGCTGCATCTGTCCGGGCAGAGGAGCTTGTCGGGCTTGCGGAGTCGTATTCGCCGGATGTGCTGATCCTTCTGGAGCAGTCAAAAGAAGAACTGGATGAGACACTCCAGAAAGAAATTGATCTCTGGCAGGCAGAGGGAGGCCTTCTGATTACCTTTTCGGGAAACGAGACATTTGCGGAAAGCCAGCGCAGTGCGTTTAAAGAAGCGCCGGTAGATTTTCTGAAAAATATTCTGGACGAAGAGACCACCAGCCGCCTTCTGGCAAAACGAAATACGAATTATCAGAAATACTATACGATTTCCGATCTTCTGGAAAACACTAGGATCCGGAACCGTCCGAATACGGTGCTGTACGGCGGCCTGATTCTGGTCTATCTGGTTCTGGCAGGGCCGGGATTGTATTTCTTTTTGAAAAAAACAGGAAAACGTCAGTATCTCTGGGGGGCGATCTGTGCCTGCTCGGCCGTCTTTGTTATGCTGATCAGTCTGTTTGGCCAGAGCACGAGGCTCAAGGCCCCGGTGCTGACGTATGTAAGAGAAATCTGGCAGTACGATACATACCAGAAAGATTACATTAATTTCTGTGCACAGGCGCCGTACAATGCTTCCTATGAGCTGTATCTGGATCCGTCCTACGATCTGGTGACGTACAACCGTATGGACTATATGTCCAACAGCACGGCACAGCCGGAAACGGAGGATGCGGAATATGAAAAGACGGAGATCAGTTTCGGAGAACAGAAAAACAGGGCAGAAATTTCCAATCAGGCTGCATTTGCCCTGAATGAGTTCGGCATGCAGCGGATGGAAACGCTGGACGAAGGCGAAGGACTGAAAGGCACGTTTCATTTCTGGGATCAGAAGATCAGCGGAACCGTGGAAAATAAGACAGGCTATGATCTGGAGAGCTGTGTGATCGCCGTTCCAGGTTACTGTGCCCTCATTGGAGACATCAAAAACGGGGAGACGATCACGCTGGATGGAATAGAAGCGGACAGCGTGCGGGATTTCGGAAATTGGAGTGCGGCAGAAGATCTGCCGGAGATAGAGAAAAATTATCTGGACGGCGTCATCTATAATCACATGCCGAACCGGAGTGACAACTGCCTTTTCTTTGGAAAGCTGGCAGGCAATGACGATACGTTCCAGCTTGACAGCGGATACGAAGCGTATGGAATCTCGTATTACTATCAGGAAGTGTTTGTGGACATGAAAGAGGCCGGCGTTGTGTACTGTCCGTATGCGCAGGAGTACAGCGGATGGGACGGCGGAAACACGGTAAGCTTTGAAATGGGACCGAATTCCGGCGGAATCTCGGAAGAGGAAACAGAAGTAACGTATTATCTGAACGGTGTCTTTGAAAACAACAACATCTGGTGTCTGTATGGAATGTATGCTAAAGGCGTGATGCAGCCGGATTCCGAGGGAATCTATGATCCTGCATTCTGGCCGTATGCGATGACGGCGTTAGAAGATAAGATCCAGGCGGCAGAAACCGGCGGGGGAGGAAAACGGGGAACCATTCTTTCGCTTGCTTTCGAGAAAGCCCGCACGGAGGATGGGACCAAGATCCGGAATTTCAATGGAATCATTGATCTGTACAATTTTCAGACGGGAACGTATGATAAAATTTCCGACTGGGAGATCGATTTTGCGAGTGATCCGGCACTGGAGGCGCAGTATGTGAATGCGGACAACCAGATCCGTGTGCGGTACCGTCTTTCCGAAGAGGAAAAGGGAGAAGAGTATCATGAAAATTATGGATACTATGAGGCACCGAATCTGATCGTAAAGGCGAAAGAGATCCCACCGGAGCAATATCTGGAGAATCTGTTAACGGAGGAGCCAAATGCCGATACTGAAAATTGAGAAACTGACCAAAAAATACGGAAAAACATATGCCCTGAACGGTCTTGATATGGAAGTAAAAAAAGGCGATATTTACGGCTTTGTCGGACCGAATGGTGCGGGAAAAACAACGACGCTGCGCATTATTTCAGGGCTTTTAAAGAGCGACGGCGGCGATCTGTGGCTGGACGGCGTGCGGACGACAAAAAATATTCTGAAGCAGAAAAGCCTGATCGGCTTTGTGCCTGATTTCTTTGGCGTTTATGAAAACTTAAGCGTGATAGAGTATCTGGAATTTTTTGCCGCATCGTATGGAATTTACGGGCGGGCAGGAACCGTCCGTGCGCGGGAAGTGCTGGAGATGGTCGAACTATCGGGAAAAGAGGAGCAGATGGTGGATTCGCTCTCAAGGGGCATACAGCAGCGGCTCTGTCTGGCGCGCGCGATGATCCATAAACCGAAGCTTCTGGTGCTGGACGAACCGAATTCCGGTCTGGATCCGCGTTCGAGAAAGGATTTTCAGCTTCTCCTGCAGCGATTGGCGCGGGAGGATTATACGATTCTGATCAGCTCCCATATTCTTTCGGAATTAGCAGATCTGTGCACCAGCATCGGTGTCATCAACGGAGGTGTCATGGTACAGCAGGGAAAGCTGGAAAACATTATGCTTGCGATCGACAGCTCCAATCCGCTGCGCATCACTGTGCTGAACCAGGTGCCAAAGGCGCTGGAACTATTGCGGCAGGATCCGCAGGTCAGCCGCCTTTCTGTGGATGAAAACAAGATTGCGGCCTGGTTTTCGGGAAGCCGGGAGGAGGAGGCGTATCTGCTGCAGAAACTGGTGGATGCCGGAATCCTTGTGGTTTCGTTTGCACGGGAACACAACAGCCTGGAGTCCCTGTTCTTCCATCTGACCGGGGAAACGGAACAGAAGAGCCGAAACACAGAAACGTTCGGAAACACGATCGGATAAGGAGGGAACGAAACGTGCGGTTAAATCCTGTATTTGAAAAAGAAATGAAGCGGAACTCGCGGTCATCGCGGATTTCCTGGATTATTTTTGTCTGCAATCTGCTGCTTGCCGTGGTTGCGTTTGTCTGCTATTTCGGGGAGAGCAGCCAGCTTGGCTATCTGGCACCGGTCAGCTACAGCGTTCCGATGAACTGCTATATTCTGATGACGTATCTTCTGTTTATTCTCGTCGTTCTTTCAGTTCCGGCGGTTGCGGGAGGAAGCATTTCGCTGGAGCGTGAGAAAAAAACGCTGGATGTGCTGCTGACGACGAACCTGAACCCGTGGAGAATCATTACGGGAAAGCTGGAGGCATCGCTTGGCGTTGTTCTGATACTGACGGTTTCGGCACTGCCGGTGCTGTCCCTTGTTGTGGTGTTCGGCGGTATCGGCCTTGGCGGACTGCTTCTGATGGCGGGAGGCCTTCTTCTGACCGGAATTTTTGTCGGCAGTATCGGCATTTTCTGTTCGGTTGTTTTTAAGCGGACCACACTGGCGACCGTTCTTTCCTATGTCATTGTCGTTTTTCTGGTCGTAGGAATATGCGCCTGCACGGGGCTTGCCTACTACGCAGGACTGCTGCAGCAGGAGATGACGGCAGCTTATCAGCAGATCGATGTAGGAGGTGTAATTTACCTTCTTCTTTTCAATCCGTTTACCTCGTTTGCGGGGATCATCAGCCGCCAGCTTGGGAATGGAAGAGAGATGGAACAGCTCTGCTATCTGCTTGGAAATTACGGACAGAATCCGCTGATCCATTATCTGCCGGAGGCGAGTGCCGTTCTGCAGCTTCTGATATCAGCCGTTCTTCTTGTGACGGCGGGAAGAAAGCTGAATCCATTAAATAAATAACAGGAGTAAAAGAGAAGATGAAACCATTTTGTTTTAGCCTTTCCGGAATTTATGAGTCCGAAGGATATGCCTGGGAGCAGGCGGGAAAGATCTGGGATCTGAGAGAGCTCCGGGGAACTGACGGTTATCTCGATCCGGAGACGGAGCAGTTTCTGGAAGCGGAACTTGGCCGAAAAAAAGAAACGAAAGAGCTGCCGCGGATCCGCCTTCTGGATTCCGGCAATTATCACTATATGAGCAAATTGCTGCTGGGACTGGAAAAAGAAGATTTGTTTTTAGCCGTATTCGACCACCATACCGATATGCAGCCGCCGGCGCTTCTTCCGGTGCTCTCCTGCGGTTCCTGGATCCGGGATGCTGCCGGGGCGTATCAAAACATCAAAGGAATCTGTGTAATCGGCCCGCCGGAGGCGTTGGTGCGGGAAACGGAAGCGATGGAGCATGTCTGGTTTGTGACACAGGAAGAGCTCGACGACGGAAGCGGAGCGGCGAAGATCAAAGAGGTTTTTGCATCCCATGCGGGAACATTTCCGGTATATCTGTCGGTCGATAAGGACATTCTGTCAAAGGAGGAGCTTGATACGAACTGGGATCAGGGAAATGTGCGTGTGGATGAGCTGCTGTCCCTTGCAAAGGACTGTCTTGCGGGGAGAAAGGTGCTCGCGGTCGATCTCTGCGGAGAGCCGTCGGCGAACGCGCCGGAGGCGGAGTGCAGCGCGGCAAGTCTGGTAAACCAGAAGCTGTACGGCGCGCTTGCGGCAAAAATCGAAGATTGACAAAGCCTGGGCAAAAGAGTATCATAAATTCATACCCAGACGGGGTATATAGAGTGACGGAACACAAGGAGGAAACCTCATGGGTGAATGTTGTACACACTGCAGTGAATGCGACCGGAAAAAAGTGCGGGACGAAAAAGAATACAAAGATCTGATCCACCGTCTTTCGAGAATTGAAGGCCAGGTGCGCGGAATACGGGAAATGGTGGAGAGCGACCGCTACTGCGTCGATATCCTGACCCAGGTATCCGCGATCCAGTCTGCATTAAACAGCTTCAACAAGGTACTGCTTTCCAGCCACATCAAATCCTGCGTTGTGGAGGATATCCGGCAGGGAAAAGAAGGCGCCGTGGATGAGCTCTGCAAAACCATCCAGAAGCTGATGAAATAAGAAGGAGAAGAAGAAAATGAAAGCATATGAAAGATTACTGAATTATGTTAAAGTGCCGACACCGAGCGATGAAAGAAGCGGAACACATCCGTCTTCCGCGTGCCAGAGAGTCCTGGCGGAGCAGCTGGTAAAAGAAATGAAGAAGCTTGGCGTGTCGGATGTCCGCATAGATGAAAAATGCTATGTATATGGAAAGATTCCTGCAACGAAGGGATATGAGAGCAAAACAAAGCTGGGTTTTATCGCCCATATGGATACCGTATCGGATTTTGCGGACCATGCTGTAAACCCGGTGGTTCATGAAAATTATGACGGAAAGGATCTGAAACTGTCTGAAAGCGGCAGAACGCTGGAGACTGCGGTATTTCCGCATCTTGCATCCCTGGCCGGTAAAACGCTGATTACAAGCGATGGAACGACGGTACTCGGTGCAGATGATAAGGCAGGAGTAGCAGAGATTATGACGCTGGCAGAAGCGCTTCTTGCCGGAGAATTTCCACATGGGCAGATTTCCATCGCCTTTACACCGGATGAAGAGATTGGAGAAGGTGCTGACTTCTTCGATGTTCCGGGATTCGATGCAGAATTTGCTTATACCGTAGACGGTGGGGCAGAGGGAGAGATCGAGTTCGAAAACTTTAATGCAGCCGGTGCAAAATTTACCGTGACCGGATTTAATGTTCACCCGGGCAGTGCGAAAGATACGATGATTAATGCGATTGCTGTAGCGAGCGAGATTCAGTCTCTCCTGCCGGAAGCAGAGTCTCCGAGAAACACAGACGGATACGAAGGCTTCTATCACCTGACCGGAATGAGCGGTGATGTAGCACATGCCGAGTCGGAATATATCATCCGTGATCACGATGCAGAGAAGTTTGCAGCAAAAGAAGAGAATCTGCGCCGGATTGAAAAAGAGATGAATGAAAAATACGGGGCAGGAACCGTAAAGCTGGAGATCAAAGAGCAGTACCGCAATATGTCCGAGAAGATTCGTCCCTGCTACCATCTGATTGAAAATGCAGAAGAGGCAGCCAGAAGAGCCGGCATGGAGCCGATCATTCTTCCGATCCGCGGCGGTACAGACGGTGCGCGCTTAAGCTTCATGGGTCTGCCGTGCCCGAACCTTGGAACCGGTGGATATGCGTATCATGGACCGTATGAGCACATTACCGTCGAGGGAATGGAACTGGCGGTGGCAATGCTGAAAGAGCTGGTTAAGATTTACGCAGAGTGAAGCTGAAAAGAATAGAGAATGATAAAATAAAAAGTCCGACAGGAAAGCTGCCGGGCTTTTTCAAATAGACAGAATGCAAAGCAACAAAAAACGGAGCCGCACAGGCTCCGCTTCAAAACAGTTCGTAGGGGAATCGAACCCCTGTTTTCGCCGTGAGAGGGCGACGTCTTAGCCTCTTGACCAACGAACCATATGATATAGAACAGAATTTTTAAAAGAGAAGGAACTCTGTGAAACCTTCAACAGTTCGTAGGGGAATCGAACCCCTGTTTTCGCCGTGAGAGGGCGACGTCTTAGCCTCTTGACCAACGAACCGTATGATATAGAACAGAATTTTTAAAGAGAAGGGATTCTGCAAAACCTTCAGCAGTTCGTAGGGGAATCGAACCCCTGTTTTCGCCGTGAGAGGGCGACGTCTTAGCCTCTTGACCAACGAACCATGTCGCTTAAAACAGGATTTTTAAGAGAGAAGGCATCCTGCGAACCTTCAGCAGTTCGTAGGGGAATCGAACCCCTGTTTTCGCCGTGAGAGGGCGACGTCTTAGCCTCTTGACCAACGAACCGTACTCGCTTATAATACACGATGTCTGGAGAAAATGCAAGTGTTTTTTTGAAAAAAATTTAAAAAATTTCAAAAAGTAGCGAAATTCGCATTTTACTTGCATTTTTTGCCAGTTATGGTATGATAAAACAAACAAATGTTCTAAGAAAAACAGAAATACGTTCTAAAAAGAAAGAAAAAAGATTAGAATAGAGAAGGAGAAGACAAATGAAACAGTACAAAGGAGCCATTTTTGATCTGGACGGAACACTGCTCGACTCGATGTGGGTCTGGGATGACATCGATGTTGCATTTTTAAAGAAGAGAGGACTTGAGGTTCCGCCGGATTATCAGGAGGCGATTACACCGCTCGGCTTTCTGGAGGCTGCCCGCTACACGATCAGACGGTTCGGCTTTCCGGAAACGCCGGAAGAGCTGATTCAGGAGTGGCATCAGATGGCGGTCGACGCCTATACGTATGAAGTGGAGTTAAAAGACGGGGCAGCAGAATATCTCCGCTATTTAAAAGAAAAAGGAATCCGCATGGCGGTTGCTACCTCATCGAGCCCGGAGCTGTATGAGCCGGCCTTAAAGAGAAATGGGATTTATGAGTGTTTTAAAGCATTTGTCACCGTCTCGGAAGTAAAGCGCGGCAAGGGCTTTCCGGATATCTACGAGAAAGCGGCTGAAAAGCTGTCTCTTCCGCCGGAAACGTGTGTGGTATATGAAGATATCCTAGCGGGAATCCGCGGCGCCAAAATGGGCGGATTTGCGGCTGTGGGCGTGTATGACAGAAGCGGGGAAGGAAACCGCGCAAAGATGGAGCAGGAAGCAGACCGCTACGTGACTTCTTTTAAGGAGCTGATGAACGGAGGAGATTCTTTCTTCTAAAGAAAATCTTGCTATTCCGGGAAGAAAAATGATATAATAAAATACTGTGCCCCAAAAGGGGACAGACAGAAGTATTTTTAAGAGAAAAAGACAGTAACACATAAGTGAGGATAGAACAGTTATGCCAAAAAAAGAAACGTATGATGCCAGCAGTATTTCCGTGCTGGAAGGTCTCGAAGCAGTGCGTAAGCGCCCTGGTATGTATATCGGAAGTACCTCGCGGAAAGGCCTGAATCATCTGATTTATGAAATTGTAGACAATGCGGTGGACGAGCATCTTGCGGGCTACTGCGACACCATTCACGTAACACTTGAAGCAGACGGCTCGGCGACCGTGACCGACAACGGCCGCGGAATCCCGGTCGGCATGCATGAAAAAGGCGTTCCGGCGGAGCGTCTCGTTTTTACAACCCTGCACGCCGGCGGTAAATTCGACAACAATGCGTACAAGACAAGCGGCGGTCTGCACGGTGTCGGTTCTTCGGTTGTCAATGCGCTTTCCACCTATCTTGACGTACAGGTCAGCCTCGGCGGCTGGGTTTACCACGACCGCTACGAACGAGGTGTTGCCGTACAGGAACTCGATGAGGATGGGCTGCTGCCGAAGATCGGAAAAACGAAGAACAGCGGAACCCGCATCAACTTCCTGCCGGATCCGGAAATCTTTGAGAAAACGCGTTTTTCCGCAACAGAGGTCAAAAGCCGTCTCCATGAGACTGCATATCTGAACCCGGCGCTTACCATTTATTTTTCCGATCTGCGCGATGGAAAAGAGGAGCACCTGACGTATCACGAGCCGGATGGCATTGTTGGTTTTGTGCGCGATCTGAATAAGAACAAAGAGGCAATCCACGATCCGATTTATTTCAAAGGGGAATCTGAGGGCATTACCGTAGAATGTGCGTTCCAGTATATCAACGAATTCCAGGAAAACGTGCTCGGCTTCTGTAATAATATCTACAACGCTGAGGGCGGTACCCATATTTCCGGTTTCAAATCGACCTTTACGACGATTATGAACAGCTATGCCAGAGAGATCGGTGTCTTAAAAGAAAAAGACAATAACTTTACGGGATCGGATATCCGAAACGGTATGACCGCTGTTATTTCGATCAAGCACCCGGATCCGCGGTTCGAGGGCCAGACAAAAACGAAGCTGGACAACCCGGATGCGGCAAAGGCCGCCGGAAAAGTAACGGGCGAGGAGATTCCGCTGTATTTCGACCGCAATCTCGAAGTGCTGAAAAATGTTCTTGCCTGCGCTGAGCGATCTGCCAAAATCCGCAGAAGCGAAGAAAAAGCCAAGACAAATATGCTGACCAAGCAGAAATATTCGTTTGATACGAACGGCAAACTGGCAAACTGCGAGAAAAAGGATCCGTCGCTGTGCGAGATCTTTATCGTCGAGGGAGATTCTGCGGGTGGTTCCGCAAAGACGGCGCGTGACCGTAATTTCCAGGCGATTCTGCCGATCCGCGGTAAGATTCTGAACGTAGAGAAGGCTTCTATTGATAAAGTTCTGGCAAATGCCGAGATCAAATCCATGATCAATGCATTCGGCTGCGGCTTTTCCGAGGGTTACGGCAACGACTTCGATATCACAAAGCTCCGTTACGATAAAATTATCATCATGGCAGATGCCGATGTCGACGGTGCGCATATTTCAACGCTGCTGCTGACACTGTTCTACCGTTTCATGCCGGAGCTGATCTACGAGGGACATGTCTATATCGCGATGCCGCCTCTTTACAAGGCAATGCCGTCCCGCGGAAAAGAAGAGTATCTGTACGACGACAAAGCACTGGAAAAATACAGAAAGACACACAAAGAAAAATTTACGCTGCAGCGCTACAAAGGTCTTGGCGAGATGGACCCGGAGCAGCTCTGGGAGACGACACTGAATCCGGAGACGAGACTTTTGAAGCGTGTGGAGATCGAGGATGCCCGTATGGCCTCCGATGTGACGGAAGTACTGATGGGAACCGAGGTTCCGCCGCGGAAAGCATTTATTTATGAGCATGCAACCGATGCAGAGCTGGATATTTAACAGGAAGGACAAAGGAAGATGAAAGAAAAATCAGAAGATCAGATTATACGGACCGAATATTCTGAGGTCATGCAGAAATCTTATATTGATTATGCGATGAGCGTCATCATTTCCCGAGCGCTTCCGGACGTGCGGGACGGTTTAAAGCCGGTACAGCGCCGTACTCTGTATGACATGTATGAGCTCGGCATCCAGTACGACAAGCCGTTCCGAAAGTGCGCGCGTATCGTCGGCGATACGATGGGTAAATACCATCCGCACGGCGACAGTTCCATTTACGATGCTCTTGTCGTAATGGCACAGGATTTCAAAAAAGGGCAGCCGCTTGTGGACGGTCACGGAAACTTCGGGTCGATTGAGGGTGACGGTGCCGCTGCAATGCGATATACCGAGGCGAGACTGCAGAAAATTACACAGGAGGTCTATTTAAAGGATCTCGACAAAGACGTTGTCGATTTCGTACCGAACTTCGACGAGACGGAAAAAGAGCCGTCTGTTCTGCCGGTGCGCGTGCCGAACCTTCTGTTGAATGGCGCAGACGGTATCGCTGTCGGTATGGCAACAAGCATTCCGCCGCACAACCTGTGTGAGATTGTGGATGCGGTCAAGGCCTACATGAAAAACAACGACATCACCGTTAAAGGTCTGATGAAATACATCAAAGGACCGGATTTCCCGACCGGCGGTATTGTCGTCAATCAGGATGACCTGCTGTCGATCTACGAAAAAGGTGTCGGAAAGATTAAAATCCGCGGAAAAGTGGAAGTGGAGAAAGGCAGAAACGGAAAGCAGTATCTTGTGATCACCGAAATTCCGTACCCGATGATCGGTGCGAACATCGGAAAGTTCCTGAACGATGTGGCGGGGCTTGTGGAGAGCAAGAAAGCGCCGGAAATCGTCGACATTTCCAACCAGTCCTCGAAAGAAGGAACACGCATCGTGCTCGAACTGAAAAAAGGCGCGGATGTGGAGCGGATCACGAATCTGCTGTACAAGAAAACACGTCTGGAAGATACGTTCGGTGTCAACATGCTCGCCGTGGCAGATGGAAGACCGGAGACGTTAAGCCTTAAACAGGTGATCGAGCATCACGTTGATTTCCAGTTTGAAGTGGCAACCCGCAAATACCAGAACCTTCTCCGCAAAGAGATGGAGCGCCGCGAGGTGCAGGAAGGTCTGATCAAGGCATGCGATGTGATCGATCTGATCATTGAGATCCTGCGCGGAAGCAAGACACAGAAGCAGGTCAAAGAGTGTCTGATTATGGGAGTGACCGATGGTATCCGCTTCAAATCAAAGTCAAGTGAGCGTATGGCAGCACAGCTCTGCTTTACGGAACGCCAGGCAACGGCGATTCTGGAGATGCGTCTGCAGAAACTGATCGGACTGGAAGTGGAAGCACTCTTAAAAGATCATGAGGCGACTGTGGCGAAGATTACAAAGTACGAGGATATCTTAAATCATTACGACTCGATGTCGGAAGTTATTATGGAAGATCTGACGCAGATAAAAAAAGAGTACGGCCACAAGCGGAAAACGGCGATTGAAAATGCTGAGGCGATTGTTCTTGAGGAGCCGAAGGTCGAGGAGATGGATGTTGTCTTCCTGATGGACCGCTTCGGTTATGCGAAGACGATCGATACGTCTGCTTACGAGCGGAACAAAGAGGCTGTGCACAACGAGAACAAATATGTGTTCCAGTGCAAAAACACCGATAAGATCTGCGTCTTTACGGATCTTGGCATGATGCACAGCATCAAAGTAATGGACATCCCGTATGGAAGATTCCGTGACAAGGGAACGCCGATCGACAACCTTGGAAATTACAGCAGCCAGAAGGAGCAGATGATTTACGTCGATGCACTGGAAAATATCAAGAACAATAAGCTGCTGTTCGTCAGCGCGGCCGGTATGGTAAAACTTGTCGATGGATCCGAGTTTGATGTCGTAAAACGAACGATCGCGGCGACGAAGCTTTCATCCGAGGAGGACCGTCTGATTCTTGCCGAGGTCTGCCAGGAGCAGGAGTATGTGGTTCTGCAGACGAAAAACGGTGTCTTCCTGCGCTTCCTTACGAGTGAAGTGCCGGAGAAGAAAAAAGCAGCCGTTGGTGTGCGTGGTATCCGTATGGCAGAGGACGACGCGGTAGAGCATGCGTATCTGCTGGCAAGCCGGATGGATTACACGATCACGTATCACGACAAAGAGATTTCTCTGACAGCGAAGATTAAGCTGGCAAAACGAGATACCAAGGGAACAAAGATCCGGGTATAACGCAGAGTTTTGTTTATAACCATGAGAAGCACGCTCCGCGGGTTTTTCGAGAGATCACTTGGCAATAAAAGGACACCTGCCCGATACCAGAACGGTACGGGCAGATGTCCTTTTTGCATAATTTTTTAGTTATTTGAAAAACTGTGGGAAGTCTTTCTTGGGGTTCTTCTTTCAATGGCAACGTACGGACGATGATGACCGACATATTTATAAGCCGGACGGATGATCTTTCCTTCGTTGACAAGCTCTTCGATCCGGTGTGCGGACCAGCCGGAGATACGGGAGATAGCAAAGATCGGGGTGTAGAGCTCTTTTGGAAGGCCAAGCATTGTGTAGACGAAACCGCTGTAGAAATCAACATTTGCACAGACTGGTTTGAGCAGACGGCGCTTTTTGGCGATACACTCGCCGGCAATGCGTTCTACAGACTCATAGCGAGCAAATTCTTTCTCGCGGTGCTTCTCAGCGGAAAGCTTCTTTGCATATTCTTTCAGAATCACACAACGTGGATCGGACAGGGTATAAACAGCATGGCCCATACCATAGATAAGACCAGTTCCATCGAATGTTTCACGATCAAGCATTTTGGTCAGGTAGGTGCGCAGTTCGTTTTCGTCTTCCCAGTTTGTAACATTCTCTTCAATATTTTCAAACATCTCCATAACCTTCAAGTTGGCACCGCCGTGGCGCGGTCCTTTTAAGGAACTTAAAGAAGCCGCAACAGCAGAGTAGGTATCGGTTCCGGAGGAGGAGACAACGTGTGTCGTAAATGTTGAGTTATTTCCGCCGCCGTGGTCTGCGTGAAGAATTAACGCAACATCGAGAACCTTTGCCTCCAGAGCAGTGTATTCTCCATCCGGGTGAAGCATCTGCAGAATGTTTTCAGCCATCGACAGCTCCGGTTTCGGATTTCGGATGATCAGGTTCTGGTTTTCGTGGTAGTGGCGGTATGCATGGTAGCCGTAAACGGCGATCAGCGGCATTTTGGCGATCAAACTCAAAGCCTGGCGGAGGACGTTCGGAATGGAAATGTCATCCGGCTTTTCGTCGTAGGAATACAGGGTCAGCACACAGCGCTGCAGAGTATTCATCATGTTTTTGCTGGTGGCCTTCATGACAACGTCGCGGACAAAAGTGTCCGGCAGCTCGCGGTAGATACTTAAAATTTCGTTGAAATCATTTAACTGCGGTTCTGTCGGAAGAGAACCGAACAGAAGAAGATAGGTAATCTCTTCAAAACCGAAGCGTCGTCCTTCCATACCTTTGATCAGATCTGCGACGTTATAGCCCTGAAAATAGAGACGGCCATCGGTCGGAACTTTTTCGCCGGTGCGCTCATCAATATCGAAGCCGATAACATCGGAAATTTCGGTCAGGCCGGTGAGAACACCTTTACCGGTGGAATCACGCAGTCCCCGTTTTACATCGTACTCAGTGTATAAAGATAAATCAATCTTTCCGGAATCTTTCGTATACTCTACAAGCTGACTGAGCTTGTCTTCCAGATTATCGTATTGCATGGTCATGACAACAGCCCCTTTCTTCCTTTAGTTAAAAACTATACTTACTTTTTTGGCGGTTGTCAATGCTTTTCTTTCAAAATACATTAATTTTTATAAGGAAAAGTGATGGTTTTCCTTAATTTTTGAAAGCAAGGACAAAGTTTATGCATAAAATTTGCGTCAGGGATGTGAAAACAACAAGGATGAAAACGGCAGGAAATCAGTGGGGCGGAACAAATTCTAGAAAAAGATTCATAAATTTCAAAAAAATGCTTGCAATTTCAAAAAAATACGGTATAATAATGATTGTGTCATTCAGAAAATGAATTTCACAGGCCGAAATAGCTCAGCCGGTAGAGCACTTCACTCGTAATGAAGGGGTCGTCAGTTCGAATCTGATTTTCGGCTTATTCTTTAGAAACCCGCAGGACGTAAGGTTCTGCGGGTTTTCTGGTATCATGAGAAATATGACAGAAATACGAACGCCCTTTGCAGGAAAAAGATCTGCTGCAAAGGGCGTTTGCTGTTACAAGTTTCAGGAAAATCAGTTCGTACAGCATATCCTGACGGAGCTTTTGGCCGGACACTTCAAAGAGCACATCAGCTGTTGCCATTTTCCTGTGCTGCCACCCGTGCGTCGCGTTCCTGGCGGGAAAAGACGCAGCCGCAGTAGTCCTGGCGGTAGAGACCGTATTCATGGGAAAGTTCGATGGAACGCTGGTAGCCGCCCCGTTTCTTGAAATCTGAATTGAGATATGGGATCCCGTATTCGGCGGCAAGCCGTTCTCCGATTTCATTCAGCTTTTCCGCGTTTTTCAGCGGGCTGATGGAGAGGGTTGTTGTAAAATAGTCGAGTTTGAGCTGCTTTGCCATTTCGGCCGCTTCGCGGAGCCGCATTTCATAGCAGACAAAACAGCGCTCGCCGCCCTCCGGCACATTTTCCATCCCGCGTGTCAGCTCATAGAACCGGTCAGAATCGTACGGGCCGGGGCAGAAGGAAATCGGATGCACGGCGGGAAGAGAATGGATCAGACGCTGCTGTTCCTCCACGCGGTGCTCGTACTCCGTCGGCGGATAGATGTTGGGATTATAGTAAAAGAGCGTAATGGAAAAATACTGCGACAGATATTCCAGCACGTAACTGCTGCACGGCGCACAGCAGCTGTGCAGCAGCAAGGTCGGAACTTCACCGTGAAGTCCTGCAATCTTCGCATCCAGCTCCTTCTGGTAATTTCTTTTATTGGCCATAATGTATCTTCAAACCTCCTGGTATCTTTCAATCCTTTCTATTATAGCCTCAGCGCGGCTGGGATGCAAGCTGCATATGATATCTTATAGATAGAGGAGGATGCAAAAAAATGGATGATCAAATCCTGTCATTAGAGCATATATCACTGTCCTATCACACCATGAAAGGAGAAACACCGGCGCTGTGCGATCTGACCTTTTCGGTAAAAACGGGGGAATTTGTTGCTCTTGTCGGACCGAGCGGCTGCGGAAAGAGCACGATCCTGAACTTGATTTCCGGTCTTTTAAAGCCGGAGGCGGGAACTCTGCTGAGCCGCGGACGGCCGATCACGGAGGCGGATCTCCATATCGGCTACATGCTGCAGAGAGACCACCTGTTTGAATGGCGGACCATCTACAGCAACGTTCTGCTGGGCCTTGAGATTTCGCGCACGCTGACACCCGAGCGGAAAGAAAAAGTCGGGGAGATGATGGAGACATACGGCCTGAAATCCTTTTCCAATGCCCGTCCGTCCGAACTTTCCGGCGGTATGCGGCAGAGGGCGGCACTGATCCGTACACTGGCGATGGAGCCGGATCTTCTGCTGCTTGACGAGCCGTTCTCCGCTCTCGACTACCAGACGAGGCTGAACGTCTGTGATGATATCGGAAAGATCATCAAAAAAGAGGGAAAGACAGCAATTCTCGTGACACACGATATTTCGGAGGCCATCAGCATGGCGGACCGTGTGATTGTTCTGGCGGCACGGCCGGCATATGTGAAAAAAAAGATTCCGATCCGGTTTGCGATGGAGGAGCGCACGCCGATGAAAGCGCGCAGTGCGCCGGAATTTAAAACGTATTTCAATGCCATCTGGAAGGAGCTGAATGAAAATGCGTGAGCAGGCAAAAACGCCGGAGAGCAGCTTTCAGAGGGCGTATCTCCGGCAGAAAAAAAGAGAACGGGAGCGGGTGCGGGTGTTTCGGGCTTTGCTTCTCGTCAGTTTTCTGGTATTATGGGAGGTGGCGGCGGATCTGAGATGGATCGATCCGTTTATCTTTTCCAGCCCTGTGCGGGTGGGAAAAACGTTCGTGACCCTGCTGACGGAGCAGAACCTTCTGCGCCATATCGGGATCACGGTGTATGAGACGGGAATCAGCTTTCTGCTCGTCTCGGCACTTGGCATGGCGTTCGCTGTGCTTTTGTGGCTCTTTCCGCGCTTTTCTGCGGTGATGGAGCCGTACCTGGTAGTCCTGAACAGCCTGCCGAAATCGGCGCTCGCCCCGCTTCTCATTGTGTGGATGGGGGCAAACGTGAAAACGATCATCACGGCCGGCATTTCCGTTGCGATATTCGGCTCGGTGATCAGCATTTACAGCAGCTTTCAGAGTGTGGAGCCGGATATGCTCCGCCTGATTGCAACACTCGGCGGAACGAAGAAGGATATGCTGTTCCGCGTCGTGCTGCCGTGGTCGTTTCCGGGGCTGCTCGCCGTGTGGAAGGTCAACATCGGCCTGTGCCTCGTCGGTGTTGTAATCGGAGAGTTTATCGGGGCAAGAGAGGGGCTTGGCTATCTGATTATCTACGGCAGTCAGGTGTTCAGATATGCACACGCAAGAGAAGGGAGGATGACAGATGATTGGAATCGTATGTCTGGAAGAACGAAGAGGAATGCAGTTTGGCGGACGACGCGTTTCGCGGGACCGCGTGGTAACGGAAAAAATCTGCGAACTGTGTGAGGGGAAAACGCTCTGGATGAATCCGGCTTCGGAAAAGCTGTTCGCGGAGCAGAAGGAGAGTGGGAAGGTAACACTTCAGGCGGCGGCAGATTTTCTGGAGCAGGCAGGCGAAGGAGAATACTGCTTTGTGGAGAATACGGGACTGCAGGCTGTGGAAGCGAAGATAGAGAAAATCATCGTTTTCTGGTGGAACCGGCATTATCCGTCTGACCGGAAATTCGACCTGGATCTTTCCAAATGGAATAAAGTGTCCGAGGAGGAGTTTGCAGGCTATTCCCATGAGAAAATAACGAAAGAGGTATATGAGAAATGAAAAAACTAAGAAAACAGCTTCTGCTGCTGGCGGCGCTTCTTGCTCTGACACTGACCGGCTGTGAGGCGCAGGATCTTCTCTCGACGGAGAGAGCAGATTCCGGTTCGGAGGTTACGGCCGCTTATACGATGACGGAATCCCAGATTACCGATCAGGCACCGACGGCCGTTTCAGTTCTTGATGTTCCGGAGTTTTCCGGTGAACCGTATGTCGTTTTAAACGGAAATGAGCCGGATTTTACCGATGAGGAAAAGACGACCGAGTCGTACGAGCATTACAGCGATCTGGACAGCCTGGGACGGTGCGGCGTGGCAGAGGCGAATATTGGCCAGGATCTGATGCCGACGGAGAAGCGCGGCGCGATCGGCCAGGTAAAGCCGACGGGCTGGCATACGGTAAAATACGATCAGGTGGAAGGTAAATATCTGTACAACCGCTGCCATCTGATCGGATACCAGCTGACCGGTGAGAATGCAAACGAGAAGAATCTGATCACTGGAACACGTTATCTGAATGTCGAGGGCATGCTGCCGTTTGAAAACATGGTTGCCGACTACGTCAAAGAGACCGGAAACCATGTGCTGTACCGCGTTACACCAATTTTTACCGGGGACAACCTTGTAGCGGACGGTGTGGAGATGGAGGCACTTTCCATGGAAGATGACGGCGAGGGCATTTCCTTCCATATCTTCGCATACAACAATCAGCCGGGCATCTCAATTAATTATGCAACGGGAGACAGCACGTTAAGCGAAAGCAGCGGAACGATGACGGATCAGCAGGAATATGTCATGAACACATCCAGCATGAAATTCCACCTGCCGTCATGCTCCAGCGTCAGCTCGATTAAGGATGAAAACAAGGCGACATATCAGGGACCGCGCGAGGACCTGATCGCCGAAGGCTATGAGCCGTGCGGACGGTGCAATCCGTAAAAGAAATTACAAAAAGAGGGTCGGAACTTTCCGGTCCTTTTTTCTATATAGTAAAGAGAAGCATCTGGAAAGTGAGACAGGAGATGGAAGAGGAGAAGCTGCGTGCGGTTTATTATGCAAGGTGCAGCACCGAGGAGGAAAATCAGAAGGATGCGCTGGTAAGACAGGCGGCGGAGGCGGAAGAGGCAATCCGGGCAAGAGGATGGAGGCTTGTGGATGCCTACGTGGAGAGCCGCTCCGGTACGAGCCGGAAGGGCAGATGGGAATATAACCGCCTGTACGAGGATCTCGAGCAGAACCGGTTTGATGTCGTCGTAATCAAGTCGCAGGACCGCCTGATGCGGAACACGCGGGACTGGTATCTGTTCGCAGACCGCTTAAACTGCGCCGGAAAGCGGCTGTATTTTTATCTGGAGAACACATTCTATTCGCCGGAAGACGCGCTTCTGACCGGCATTAAGGCGATTCTGGCGGAGGAGTACAGCCGGGAGCTGAGCAAGAAGATGAATCTGGCGCACCAGAAACGGCAGCAGAATAATGGAAAGCCGGTGCTGACCTCAAAAAGTTATGGTTACCGGCGGACGGCAGACGGAGCGATTGAGATCATCCCGGAGGAGGCCGCAGTGAAGCGCCGTATGTACGAACTCTGTGCAGACGGTCTCGGCGGACGGAAAATTGCGGCGGTTCTGGCAGCGGAGGGCGTCCGCAGCCGCGCCGGAAAACCATTCTCTGGAACAGACATTATCCGCATGGTGCGGAATCCCATGAATAAAGGCACCGTAGTCATGAACAAGAAGCATTACGATTTTAACACCGGAAAAACGCTCCCTACACCGCCGGGCGGGCAGTACGTCTATGCGGGGAAAATTCCTGCTATCGTCTCTGAAGAGCTCTGGATAGCGGCAAATCGGGCGGCTGACGAGCGTCTCTGCCGCAAAAAGGTGGGCAAATCTGTTCAGACTTGACTGGGTAATCCTGTCCATCCTGATCCTCTGCCTCGTTGCGGCAGGATTGTACGGCATCTTGGGCTGGCTGGAAAAAAACTACACAAAACGCCGAAATTCGGGAAAGTAGGTGATTTGACTTGCAAAGGAAGGTTGGATGCTTGTATAATAATGCATGATAATTTAAAAAACTTACAGGAAAAGAGGAATGAAAATGGCACAGTTATGGGGCGGACGGTTCACAAAAGAGACCGACAAGTTAGTGTATAATTTTAATGCATCCATCAGCTTTGATCAGAAATTCTATAAACAGGACATCAAAGGCAGCATGGCACATGTAAAGATGCTGGCAAAACAGGGCATCCTGACAGAAGAGGAGAGAGACCAGATTCTTGCAGGACTGGAGGGGATTCTTGCCGATGTAGAGAGCGGAAAACTGGAAATCACCAGCGAATATGAGGATATCCACAGCTTCGTGGAGGCAAACCTGATCGACCGCATCGGAGACGCCGGAAAGAAGCTGCACACCGGAAGAAGCCGCAATGACCAGGTAGCCCTCGATATGAAACTTTATGTCCGCGATGAGATCACCGAGATTGATGCACTCGTCAAAGAGGTGCTGGTAACACTCGAAAAAATCATGGAAGAGAACATTCACACCTATATGCCGGGATTCACCCATCTGCAGAAAGCACAGCCGATCACACTGGCACATCACATGGG
The DNA here is from genome assembly GCF_003460565.1 of Blautia sp. AF32-4BH. Taxonomy (NCBI): domain Bacteria; kingdom Bacillati; phylum Bacillota; class Clostridia; order Lachnospirales; family Lachnospiraceae; genus Blautia; species Blautia sp. AF32-4BH. The sequence goes on from NZ_QTVL01000021.1 coordinate 26,782, forward strand.
CGCATATTTTGAAATGTTCCGCCGCGACAGAGGCCGCCTTGCAGACATCTACAAGAGAATGAATTACTGTCCGCTCGGTTCCGGTGCGCTGGCTGGAACGACGTATCCGTTGGACCGCGCTTACACAGCAGAGCTGCTCGGCTTTGACGGCCCGACCTTAAACAGCATGGATTCCGTATCCGACCGTGACTATGTCATTGAGCTCCTCAGTGCTCTTTCTACGATTATGATGCATCTTTCCCGCTTCTCCGAGGAGATCATCATCTGGAATACCAATGAGTACCAGTTTGTGGACATCGACGACGCATACAGCACCGGAAGCAGTATCATGCCGCAGAAAAAGAATCCGGATATCGCAGAGCTTGTTCGAGGAAAAACAGGCCGCGTTTACGCAGCTCTGATGTCAATGCTCACCACTATGAAGGGAATCCCGCTGGCGTACAACAAAGATATGCAGGAGGATAAAGAGCTGACCTTCGATGCCATCGACACCGTAAAAGGATGCCTGGCTCTGTTCAATGGCATGCTTTCTACCATGCACTTCAAAAAAGACCGCATGGAGAACAGTGCAAAGAACGGTTTCACGAATGCAACGGACGCAGCTGATTACCTTGTTGGAAAAGGCGTTCCGTTCCGCGATGCACATGGCATTGTCGGCCGTCTCGTTCTGTACTGCATTGACAAAGGAATCTCCCTTGATGATATGAAACTCGAAGAGTACAAAGCGATCAGCCCGGTCTTCGAGGATGATATTTATGATGCCATCAGCATGAAGAACTGCGTAGAACGACGCAACACGATCGGTGCGCCGGGAGCAGATGCGATGCAGGCTGTCATCGAGCAGAATAAAAAATATTTACAGGAAAATTGAAAAAACAGTTGCAATTTTGAAAAAATTGGTATAGTATGACATGAGACGCACAAATGTACGCCACAGAAGAACAAGGAGATGAAACCAATGGAGCAGAAATTGAGAGTAGGAATTTTAGGAGCAACCGGTATGGTAGGACAGAGATTTATTTCTCTGCTGGAGAACCATCCGTGGTTTGAAGTTGTGACCCTGGCAGCAAGTCCGAGAAGTGCCGGAAAAACATATGAGGAAGCAGTCGGCGGACGCTGGAAAATGGATACTCCAATGCCGGAAGCAGTGAAAAAGCTCGTTGTGATGAATGTAAATGATGTAGAGCATGTGGCATCTACCGTAGATTTTGTATTTTCCGCTGTTGATATGTCGAAAGATGAGATCAAAGCGATTGAAGAAGCATATGCAAAGACCGAGACACCGGTTGTTTCCAACAACAGCGCACACCGCTGGACACCGGATGTTCCGATGGTAGTTCCGGAAATCAACCCGGAGCACTTCGATGTTATCGAGTTTCAGAAAAAACGTCTGGGAACCAAGAGAGGCTTTATCGCTGTAAAACCGAACTGTTCAATCCAGAGCTATGCACCGGTATTAACGGCATGGAAAGAGTTCGAGCCATATGAAGTGGTTGCAACCACATACCAGGCAATTTCCGGAGCAGGAAAAACCTTCAAAGACTGGCCGGAGATGGAAGGAAACATCATCCCGTTCATCGGCGGAGAAGAAGAGAAGAGCGAGCAGGAGCCGCTTCGTATCTGGGGTAAAATTGAAAACGGCGTGATCGTAAAAGCAACTGAGCCGAAGATCACCTGTCAGTGTATCCGTGTTCCGGTATTAAACGGACACACCGCAGCTGTTTTCGTAAAATTCCGCAAGAAACCGACGAAAGAGCAGCTGATCGAAAAACTGGAGAACTTCAAAGGCCTTCCGCAGGAGCTGAATCTGCCAAGCGCACCGAAACAGTTCATCCGTTACATGACAGAAGATAACCGTCCGCAGGTAACACTGGATGTCAACTACGAGAACGGTATGGGAATCAACGTAGGCCGTTTAAGAGAGGATTCCATCTACGACTGGAAATTCGTAGGTCTGTCCCACAACACGGTCCGCGGCGCAGCAGGCGGAGCAGTACTTTGTGCAGAGACATTGGTTGCAAAGAAGTTTATCGCTGCAAAATAATGCTTAGAATGATATAAAAAACGCCTCTGAAACGTTTTGTGTTCAGAGGCGTTTTTTGTGCATGGATCAAAAGAATATAGTTTGCAGGATATCGAAAGCAGCAAAAAAGAAGCGCCATACGGAAAATCCCGCGGCGCTTCTTTTCTGCTCAAATAATTCTATTTACGCAAGGTTTGGCTAATCTTAGAATTTGCCAGCTTTTGCTGCCTCTTCAACAGCAACAGCTACAGCAACAGTCATACCAACCATTGGGTTGTTTCCTGCGCCGATGAGACCCATCATTTCTACGTGAGCCGGTACAGAAGAAGAACCTGCAAACTGAGCGTCAGAATGCATACGTCCCATAGTATCGGTCATACCGTAGGAAGCAGGACCTGCTGCCATGTTGTCCGGGTGAAGAGTACGTCCTGTACCACCGCCGGAAGCAACGGAGAAGTATTTTTTACCAGCTTCGATACGCTCTTTTTTGTAGGTACCTGCAACTGGATGCTGGAAACGAGTCGGGTTGGTGGAGTTTCCGGTGATGGAAACGTCAACGTTCTCTTTCCACATGATAGCAACGCCTTCGCGAACGTCGTTAGCGCCGTAGCAGTTAACTTTCGCACGCGGTCCATCGGAGTATGCTTTTCTGAATACTTCTTTCAGTTCTCCGGTGTAGTAGTCATATTCAGTCTCTACATAAGTAAAGCCGTTGATACGAGCGATGATCTGAGCAGCGTCTTTTCCAAGACCGTTCAGGATAACACGCAGAGGTTTCTGACGTACTTTGTTTGCTTTTTCAGCGATACCGATAGCACCCTCAGCAGCTGCGAAGGACTCATGTCCAGCCAGGAATGCGAAGCACTCGGTGTCCTCTTCCAGAAGCATTTTACCAAGGTTACCATGGCCAAGACCAACTTTACGCTGATCTGCTACAGAACCCGGGATACAGAAGGACTGAAGTCCCTCACCGATTGCTGCAGCAGCTTCAGAAGCTTTGCGGCATCCTTTTTTGATTGCGATTGCTGCGCCTACAGTGTAAGCCCATTTTGCATTCTCGAAGCAGATTGGCTGAATGCCTTCGATCATTTTGTATACATCAAGGCCAGCAGCTTTTGTAACTTCTGCAGCTTCTTCGATGGAGTTGATTCCGTACTCAGCAAGCTTAGCCAGAATCTGTTTCTCTCTTCTTTCATATGATTCAAATAAAGCCATTTTCCTATCCTCCTAAATTATCTGATTACTCTTTTCTCGGGTCAACGATCTTAACAGCATCAGCAACACGTCCGTACTGTCCGCTTGCTTTTTCGAAAGCTGTGTTTGCATCATCGCCGGCTTTGATGAAGTCCATCATCTTTCCGAAGTTGATGAATTTGTAACCGATAATCTCATCATCTGCATCCAGAGCGATACCTGTTACATAACCGTCGGTCATCTCCAGGTAACGAGGTCCTTTTGCAAGAGTTCCGTACATGGTACCAACCTGGGAACGAAGTCCTTTACCAAGGTCTTCCAGGCCTGCGCCTACAACCAGTCCGTCCTCGGAGAATGCACTCTGGCTTCTTCCGTAAACGATCTGCAGGAAGAGCTCTCTCATAGCAGTATTGATAGCATCACACACAAGGTCAGTATTTAGAGCCTCAAGGATGGTAAGTCCTGGCAGAATCTCAGATGCCATAGCTGCAGAATGAGTCATTCCTGAACATCCGATAGTCTCAACGAGAGCTTCCTGGATAACGCCCTCTTTTACGTTCAGAGTCAGTTTGCAGGTACCCTGCTGCGGTGCGCACCAGCCAATACCGTGAGTGAATCCGGAAATGTCTTTGATTTCTTTTGCTTTTACCCATTTTGCTTCCTCCGGAATCGGAGCTGCACCGTGATGCACGCCCTGGGCAACCGGACACATCATTTCTACTTCGTGTGAATAAGTCATTGTTAAACTCCTTTCAAATATGTACTTATTTGAGCTTTTGTCTTTCGAACGGACTGTTTCCAGCCTGTTCACAGACCTATGGTTATTGTCTCACAAAATTGGTCATTCGTCCAGCATATTTTGATAAAAAATTGCAAAGACCACCGGAAAACGATAAAATTTCCGACGGTCTTTTAAATCAATCGGTTTGGTTTTCTCTCGATAAAAGAAAATTTTTTTAATTATCAGATTTTTTTGATAATTTCTTTCGCATTCTTAAAAATATGACCTGACGGGATCACACCGCGAACACAGGAGAGTGGATAAATGTTGGAATTTCTTCCGACAACCGTTCCCGGGTTCAATACGCTGTTACAGCCGACCTCAACTTCATCGCCGAGCATCGCACCGAATTTTTTCAGTCCGGTTTCGATCTGTTCATCTGCGCCTTTGACAACAACGAGCTTCTTATCGGATTTTACATTGGAAGTAATGGAACCGGCACCCATATGGGCTTTGTATCCAAGAACAGAGTCGCCGACATAGTTGTAATGCGGAACCTGTACTTTATTAAAGAGAATGACATTTTTCAGTTCGGTGGAGTTTCCAACGACAGCGCCTTCGCCGACGATGGCGTTTCCGCGGATAAAGGCACACTGACGGATCTCAGCGCCTTTTCCAATGATGCATGGGCCGTTAATGGAAGCGGTCGGTGCGATCACGGCATCTTTTGCGATCCAGACATTTTCGCCGCGTTTTTCGTATTCTGCCGGATCGAGTGTTTCGCCGAGTTCAAGAATAAAATCTTTAATGAGCGGAAGCACTTCCCATGGATACGTTTTGCCTTCAAAGATTTTTGCGGCAATGGTCTGGGTTAAATCATAAAGTTCAGAAATGGTTGCATCTTTCATGCGTGATTCATCCTTTCTTGTTTTAGTTCCTGTTTATCTTACCACATTTCAGGAGTTCTGTGCGCCTTTTTTTCCGGCGGTGGAATAGGACTTTGCAGAGGAGTCTTCTGCAGCGGTACGTTTCCCGGTACGGGAGCGCGTGGAAGAGGCTTTTCTGTAATACGGCGCGGACGCATCAAAGCTGCTCTTTAGCTGGAACTGATTCCGCAGCTGCTTCACATTTACCGTGTGGCGTGTCACAAAGTTTTCCAGTTTTCCCATATATTCCTCGGAGGTAATGGAGCCTTCCGCTACATAGGTAAGTCCCTTTTCCCAGCTTGCCGTCAGCTCCGGATTCAGAAGCGGGCGGATCGACTGGTGTACGACGTCGTAGATCATTTCGCCAAGCTGTGTCGGGGTGATAACCTGCGTCTTTTTGTTCAGAGCAAGATATTTGATAAAGACAAGCTTTTTCAGAATCTCAGCACGCGTCGCACTCGTTCCGATGCCGCTTCCCTTAATCTGTTCGCGCAGCTCCTCGTCTTCAATGAGCTGTCCGGCATTTTCCATTGCAAGGATCATCGAACCGGAGGTGTAGCGTTTTGGCGGAGAGGTTTCTCCTTCCTTGATAGAAAGGCCGAGAAGATTCAGCTCGCTGCCTTTCTGCAGCTGGGACAGCGCTGCAAGAAAAGAGGGATCGCAAGTCGTCTCGTCCTCCTTTCTGCCCTCGTCGTCCTCCTCTTTCTTACGGAAGAAAGAATACTGCATGGCTTTTAAATAGCCCTCCTGCACGAGAACGCGGAAGTTGGAGAAAAACTGCTCGCCGCCGATTTCGGTGACAAGAGCAACTTTCTGATAGACCGCCGGCGGATAGAAGATACCGAGAAAACGGCGGACAATTGTCTCATAAACTTTTGCGGAGAGTTCCGAGAGGTTCCGCAGATTGTTAAGGCCCTGTCCGGTCGGAATGATTGCATAGTGATCGGTAATCTGTTTATCGTTTGTATAGCGGGTGGAACCAATCTTTTTCCAGCTTTCACCCTGCAAAATTTCATTTGCAAGGCCGCTGCAGATACCGTACTGCTGCAGGCCGCGCAGGTTTTTGCTGATTTCCCTGGCAACGGCAGAAGAAAGCACACGGGCATCGGTTCGCGGATAGGTAACCAGCTTTTTCTCGTAAAGCTCCTGAACAACTTTCAGCGTTTCATCCGGACTGATTTTGAAAAAGCGGGCACAGTCGTTTTGCAGCTCCGCAAGGTTGTAAAGCAGTGGCGCATTTTTATTTTCCTTTTTTCGCTCCATTTTCAGGACATGCGGGATCAGAGGATTCTGCATGCTTAATTCCTCAATCAGTTTCTGTGCGTCCTCTTTTTTCTGGAAGCCGTTCTCCTTATAGAGAAGCGGAGAGTTGAAGTAGCGGCTGCCTTTTACGGCGCGCCATTCCCCCTCAAAATTGCGTCCATTTAAGGAAAGACCGGCGATGACACGGTAGAATGGTGTTTTCACAAAGCTACGGATTTCGCGCTCCCGGCGTACGACCATGCCGAGCACACATGTCATAACACGGCCGACGGAAATAGACTGATATTTAGTGCCGAGATACGATGCGACAGCGCTTCCGTATTTGAGCGAGAGAAGACGGGAAAAGTTAATGCCCATCAGGTAATCTTCTTTGGCGCGGAGATAAGCGGATGCCGAAAGATTGTCGTATTCACTTTCGTCCTTCGCTTCGCGGATACCGCGCAGGATTTCTTCTTCTGTCTGCGAGTCGATCCAGACACGCTTCTGTTTCCTGTCTTTGATACCGGCCATCTGCGCGACGAGACGATAGATGTATTCTCCCTCACGCCCGGAGTCGGTACAGACATAAATGGTTTCAATATCCTCCCGGTGGAGCAGGTTACTCACAATGGTGAACTGCTTTTTTACTTCCGGGATAATTTCATATTTGAAGTTTTCAGGCAAAAAAGGCAGGGTCTCGAGACTCCACCTTTTTAACGCAGGATCATATTTTTCCGGATAGCTCATCGTAACCAGGTGACCGACGCACCAGGTTACGACGGACTGATCCGACTCTAAGTATCCATCCCTGCGCTGCATATTCTGTTTTAACGCTTTTGCGAACTCCTGAGCAACGCTCGGTTTTTCCGCAATGTATAAAGATTTTGTCATTTATCTGCACTCATCATTCGAAGCGGCCAGGCAAGGAGCACACCGCCTCCTATTGCGTTTCCTATAGTTACAATGACCATGCTTTTCAATGCGGCAGTCAGAGAAATGCCGCCTGGGACCAGAAGTGCAGCGGTAACAAAGGTGGCCATATTGGCAACGCAGTGTTCAAAACCGGCAACAACGAATCCGGTGATGCAAAGTATAATCATGAAAAATTTGGCAACTTCATTTTTGCATTTCATGCCGCAGGCAACGGCAAGGCAGACGAAGAAGTTGCAGAGAATGGCACGGAAAAACATTTCTCCGGCAGGAATGGAAAGTTTATTTCCAATAAATCCTGCGTAATAATCGGCAGTACCGGAAGCACCTGCCAGTACGAAAATTACGGAGAGAATCAGGCATCCGACAAAGTTTCCGATGTAGCTTACCAGCCATACTTTTCCAACCTGTGCCCAGGAGACTTTTTTGTCATAGGCCCCAAATGCCATAACAAGATTGTTTCCGGTGAAAAGCTCTGCACCGATAAAAACGATCAGCAGAACCGCAATGGCAAACACAATACCGCCAAGCAGTTTTCCCCAGGCAGGATCTGTACTCTGGAACGTATTGCCTACCACGTTGGAGAAAATCATGGCAACCACGATAAAGAAACCGGCCATGACTGCACGGAGAAAGTATTTCCCCGGGTGTTCTTTCAGCAGCCTTGCTTTGTTTACGGCTGCCTCTGAAAATTTTTGTACGTCATCATAAGGCATAGAATAACTCCTTTCTTATGTCCCGTAGGATGGACATATCCCCTCTCTTTTTGTCCGGGGGATGGTCTTTTTTTCCGAAGCAGCTTGCAAATGCTTCGGATTTCGCGCTTTCAACTTTGGCTATTATAGCATTTCCCGGAAAGATTCGCAATGAAGGAGGAAGAAAAAAGTATATTTCCACAGAAATGTCAGAAAATAAGGGGTAAAACGACAGATTGTATGATGAACTCAGAGGGATTGAAACAAGGATTGAAAGCTTTTTTTATGTTCTGTTTTACAAAGATCTCGGACACAGTGAAATTGTAAACCATGATGATCCGGCGTTTGTGAAACTGGTTTATCATCTGCACTGATGTTCATTCTTAGCAAAAACCTCATCTGCTGTTTTCATACAAAAGATAAAACGGCAGGTGAGGTTTTTGTAATGGGCCTCTGGAAAGGATAAACTAAAGCCGTATAGTATCCATTACACCGGATTTTTTCCGGTATTCTAAAGGAGTCATATGATACTGTTTTTTGAATAAACTCTGAAAATGAGGCTGGCTGGAAAAGCAGAGATAACTGCTGATTTCAGCCAGACTTTTTGTACTGTAGGTTAAAAGCATTTTAGCTTCTTCTAATTTACATCTTGTAATGAAAGCACCTATGGTAAAGCCGAGCTCAGTTTTGAATTTTTTCATCGTGTAGGAAGTACTTTTCTGAATGGAATCCGCGACATCATTCACAGAGATGGATTCGTTTGTATGTGTACGGATAAAATTCATACAGGTATAAACTTCTCTTGAGATTCCAGCAGGGATTTTGGTTTCACCTGCCTGCTGACAAAAATCCAGAATCATGGAGTATTGCAGTGCCTGGATTTTTTCCAGTGACTGCAGTGCCTCGCATTCCTGAATATAAAGATCCAGAAGCTGATATGTTTTTTCAATATCTACTCCTCCCGGAATGGCACCAAGAACAGCGGTTTTGATTGCTGTCACGATAAAAAGATTTTTGGCATGGCGAATCGGGGTTTTTGCAAGTCTGCCTTCTTCTAATTGTAATGTATTATTCTTCAAAAAATTCTGCAAAGCATTTACATTTCCGTTTTGAACAAACTGAAAAAGTTCGCATTCAAACTGGTAAGTGTTATGCATCTTTTTATTTTCCATATTTTCTGTAATGGATTTCAAATGCTGCTGGCTCTGCCGCAATTGCTGGGGTGCACGCTGTCCCAATAATTTCAACACACTGATTTCCTTGTGGTTCACACATTGATGCAGGAAAACAAGATGCTGACAAAATTGGATATGTGATAACCGGGGAATGGAGGCGAGAGCCTCAGCGATTACTTCCTTGTACTTCAGGGGCGTGGCAGAGTCATGCATATAACTGCGGACGAGCTCATCTGTCACAGGAACGGAAAAAACTGGGCCTAAGATGATATATTCACCAGTAGTTTCAATTTGGACAGAGCCATATACAATGTCGGGAGATGCAAAACGAAATTCGGGATTATAATCGGATGGATAAAGCGGATAAGGGCTCTCGGTTGAGATGTGGAGCTGTTCTGATAAAGCAGAGTAAATAGCTCCTGCTTCAGTAATTAGATTCGTAGGAATTCCTGTAACGGCATAGTAATTTTTACAAAAAGTAACATAATTCATATGATATTCTCCTGGTATCTGTGGGATGCAGTGGATCAAATTTTCGTTTGAAAGTTTCTGCAAAGCAATTCACGATTCCTTCACTTCCAAATTTAAAGTATAAAATGGAAAAAGAAAAATAACAATACGAAAACATATAATTTTGTATGTTTTTATGTAATATCTTTCCTTTCATTTTTGATAAAGTGCGATTAGAAAAAAGGAAAGGCGGATCATACGTATGAGACAACCGATTAAAATTAATAAAACGAATCCAAATAAAGGTGTTCTCGATTATTCTTATCTTTTGGATGCACCAGCTGGAAAACATGGATTTGTAACGACAAGGAATGGCCATTTTTATTTTGAAGATGGTGTAAGGGCAAAATTTCTTGGGTTTAATGTGGCTGCAAGATCAAATACCCCGGATCATGAAACCGCAGAGAAACTGGCGGAACGTTTTGCGAGCCTGGGCGTGAATGTGATTCGGCTCCATGCAGCAGATGCCCCAGTCAGCGAAGAACCACGCAGCTGGTCCAGCTGTAAAGAAGCTCCACTTTTAGATTATGAAAAAGGAAACGGGAGAGAATTTCATCCGGAAGGTCTGGATCGATTTGACTATTTTGTCGCAAAATTGAAAGAGCGGGGTATTTACCTTCACATTGATCTTATCGTTGCAAGAGATTTTGTAGAAGGAGATGGACTGGACTACCCAGGAAATGCGGGAAGCTGCATCAAACGTTTTCCCATGTACAATAAACGGATGATAGAGCTGCAAAAAGAATATGCCAGAAAGATTCTCTGTCATGTGAATCCTTATACAGGTCTTGCACTGATTGACGATCCGGCGGTGATCACGGTTCAGATCAATAATGAAGATTCTGCGATTAAAGGAACGATGGACACAGATCAGCGGGAAGAGATGCAGCCATATCGGGATGAGGTACAAAATCGTTTTAACAGCTTCCTCTTGATGAAATATGGAACAAGAGAGCGTCTGAAAGAAGCATGGACGTTTGAAGGAAAATGTGCGCTTGGCGAGGAAGAAGATCCGGAGAAAGGAACTGTGCAGGGAGCCGCAGGTAATTTCTATCAGCCGGAATGCGACCCTTTGGGAAAATGGGAAGAAAATGAAAGTCCGGCCCGCTATGCTGATTTTATGGAATTTGGCATTACGATGAATCGTAATTTTTATCAGGATATGAAAGATTATCTTCATTCCCTTGGAGTAAAAGTTCCGATCGTGACAAGCAATCTGGTTGCCGGTGCAGCGGATGTATATGGCCATACCGACGGGGATTTTATGGAAAATAACAGCTATTTTAATCACCCGCTGCTTCCGATCCAGGAGGCAAATACCTATCTGGTTGCAGGGCCGGCCGAATATGTGTCAACGAACCCGCTGACCATGCAGACAGGAGTTGGTTCTATGGCAACAACACTTTTAAATCTTGCTTCCGTTGCCATTGTAAAAGGAAAACCTTTCATGCTCAGTGAGTGGAACGAATATGGGGAACATCCTTTCCATTCGACAGCATATGTGCACACGGTTGCCTATGCATGCTTGAACGACTGGGACGGACTGATTTTATACAATTATCATACGTCGGAAAAGGCGGACGATCAGCCGGACGATGAAATCTGGAGTGTTTTTGATGTATATAATGATCCGGCGGTTATCTGTCAGTGGGGATTTATGGCATCTGTATTTCTCAAAGGGCTGGTATCGGCGGCTAAAAACCGTGTAGATGTCGTATATACACAGAACGATTTGAAAACACTGCCGAAAATGCACGCAATGCCAACTACTTTTTTACCTTACATCACATGTATGCGAAATGTATTCCTGGACGGAGGGGATACCTATCAGGGAGACGCGGCTGTTGCAGTGAACGCAGGATTTTTGAATGGGGCAGATCTCTCGGAGGCAGAACACGGTGTGTATTATGCATGGTCACCGTATCGTGACGCATGGCGGAAATATAAAGACCACAACAGGCTGAAACAGGCAGCAAAGAATGCAGAAGAGATACGAGAAGGCGTGTATCTGGGAGCACAGGCACTTGTCTTTGATGAAATTCAGAAAATCGCAGGCACAGGAGATTATCGTGAATTTGCTGCAATTCTTGACCGGGCAATGAAAGAATGGAAGATACTTTCGGAGGAATGTGGTCTGGTAGATGGAAAACTGATTTCTGATACAAAAGAGCTGGTGTTTGATCCGGCACATGCCCGGTTCGCAATTCATACACCGTATTGCGGATATTTCAGTGGAAGCCCAGCAGAAAGTCTGCGGCTGTCTGAAAAAATTGAGATCCAGTCAGAAAATGAGCGGATTACGCTGGCACTTCTTCCAGTGGGAAAGGAAAAACTGGAGCAGGCAGAGGAATTTGTGATCACTGCGATGGGAACAACGGGAATGGACAAGACAACGTATCAGGAAGGTGCACAGATGATGGGCTTTCCGTTTACAGCAGTACACTTTCAGGGAAAATTATATGCCGAAACGCTGGAAGGAAGAATCTACGTAAAAGCTAAGGAGGCCGTTCTTACAGCATTAGATCCGACGGGAAATGAAATTGGAAGAATAGAAGGAAAAGAGACAGAAAAAGGAGTATGTTTTCTTTTGTCAGGCAATCTTCCAAGTGTTCAATATAATTTAAAAATAAAAAAAGAATGCCCAAATATATAATATTAAATTGCTATATGTAATAAAAGAAACAAAATACTTGATAGAATACAAGTATAAAACAGCGGCTGTAAAAAACGATGGGAGAAAAAGATATGGGAAAAAAGAAACAAAAAGTCCTCTATGATGCAGACGGGGCAAGAAGAGTTATGAGAAAAACAGATTATATGGCTGATATGGGAGGTCAGTTAGCATTAGGCGTGATGGCCAATCTGGTTGGCCAGCTTACTTACTTTTATACAGATAAAGTCGGCATGGCGGTAGGCGGAGTCGGAATTGCGATGATGATCGCTAAGATTATAGATGCACTGACGGACGTTCTGGTGGGAAATATGATTGACCACTCCAAAGGTGGGAATAAGAAATATTACTCCTGGATGCTGAAAATGGCGATTCCTGCAGCAGTCATCATCATTATGATGTTTACGGTCCCGATTCAGGCAGGACAGACAGCGGCATTGATTTATGTACTGGTTACCAATCTTCTTTTAACAGCAGTTATTTATACTATGATTGCCACACCGTTTTCAGCGGTTATGATTGTGCGTACCAACAGCCAGAGTGAGCGAAGCAATATGGGGCTGTTCCGTGCAGTCGGAAACTACGGTGCCGGAACAATCATTGCTATTATCACAATTCCGGTAACCAATATGCTGGGTGGTACACAGAGTGCATGGATCAAATATGGTGTTGCGCTTGCACTTGGCGTTTTATTACTTTTCCTGATCTGCTACAACAATGGAAGAAAAGCAAAATTTGCTTCGGATTATGAAAGCGAATCGGAAAACGCATCAGAAACAGCACCGGCAGAAACAGAAGAAGAGGAAGCAGTTCCATTTAAAGATGCTATAAAAATGTTATTGAAGAATAAATACTGGGTGATCGTCCTTCTGTTCAATTTGATTACCAATATTACCGCTGCAGTGGCAGCAGCCTCGGGTACATACTATGCAAAATGGATTTTTGGCAACGATAATCTTGTTGCAGTCATAGGAGCGGCAGGTATGCTGGCAACGGTAATCGGATTTGTGGTTTCCAAGCCGATCATTTCGAAGCTGGGTGTTACAAAAACAATTCAGCTTGGGTTAATGGGAGCTGCCATTCCATCCCTGATCCGCTGCTTTATTCCGGAAAACTTTATGGTTTATGCAGCAACCAGCCTTGTGGCGAGCTTTATCCAGATTCCACTGATGTGTCTGTACGGCGTATTAACAGCAATGACGGTAGATTATAACGAATGGAAATATGGAAAGAAATTAGTTGCAATGTCGGGCGGAGCCATAGGATTTGGAAGTAAAGTGGGAAGCGGCCTTGGATCTGTTATCTTATCCGCATTTCTTGCCATTGGCGGATATCAGGCATCTCTGGAAAGTGCAACTGCTTCCATGCGATATTCGATTTATGGATTTTCCAACTATCTTCCGCTGGTTGCAAACCTGGCTATGTTCCTGATTTTTACCAGATTTGATCTGGAAGAAAAATTACCAAAGATGCGGGAAGAAGTACTTGCGAGAAAAGAGAAAAAATAAACGGAGAAACTACAAGGTCGGTACAGGAAAGACTGTACCGACTTTGCAGTTGTCATTCAATTTACAGAAACTGCCAGTGGCAGGCTCTGTAGGTTAAAAATAAGGAGAATTGAAAATGAGCGATACATTATGCAATGAAAAAAAGAAACCTTATACATTTTCAGAAGATGGAAATTCCTGCATTATAACAGAAACCAGAACACCAAGATACTGGTATAATTATCTGTGGAATGAAAATCATTACTGTGCGCAGATTTCCCAGACAGGACATGGGCGCAGCTATTACCTCAGTGAAAAAGCAGATATGTGTATGATGAATCAGGACGATGCAAGATATATCTATCTAAGAGACGAGAAAAGCAAAGAATGCTGGAATATCGGCGAAGGTCCATTAAATACGGAAGTAGAAAATTATCAGTGCGTACACAGCATTGGATCTTCCAGAATCCAGTCTTCTTATCAGAATATTGCAAGTTCCTGGCGGCTGTTTGTACCGGAAGACGGATACCAGGAAGTGTGGACTTTGAAAATAAAAAATACAGGGGAAAGACAGCGCCATCTCAGCATATTTTCAGCAGTCAGCTTTTATCTGGAGGGCTTTTCTTATCCGCGATATTATGAAATGTATCGTTGTATGGAAACAGATTATGATGAAAAGTTAAAGGGTGTATATTGCAGATCCGCACATCCTTTCGCACCGCACAAAAGATACAACGCATTTCTGGCAGCATCAGAGCCGGCATACGCATATGATGGAAATCTGGAAGCATTTTGCGGGACAACCAGTACCATAACAAGGCTGGATGCATCAGCAAGCGCGCTCTTCCAGAGACCGGACATTGTCGTAAAGGGAAAAGACTGTACAAATTCCAAAGCGGCCCTTTTTATTCTGGGCGGTGTGCTGCAGCATAAAATTGTGCTACAGCCAGGAGAAGAAAAAGAATTACAGTTTGTATTTGGAATCAGTGAATCACTTGAAGAGGCAAGGGCGGTATCGGAAAAGTTTTCCAATTCTGCAGTTGTGGAAAAGGAACTTGAAAAAGCAGAAACGCATTATCTGGAAAAATATCGTTCGCTGACCGTGGAAACGCCGGATGAAAAAATCAATCACATGATGAATAACTGGGTGAAAAAACAGGTGGATTTTTGCATTGTCGGGAAAAAAGGAGTCCGCGATAATCTTCAGATTGCAGTTGGCCTGTTAAACTATCGGCAGGAAACAGCAAAAAAAGAGATTCTGGAATGTCTTCGCCATCAGTTTCGGGATGGTCATGGAGTTCTTACGTGGTATCCTTATGATGATACCCGGTATTCCGATCAGCCGTTCTGGATCATATGGGCTGTCTGCCAGCTGATAAAAGAAACGGGAGACTTTTCTATCCTGGATCTGGAGATTGAATGGCAGGATGGAGGGAAGGCGGCTGTTCTGGATCATGTGAAAGCGGCTGTGAATCGATTGCTGCAGGATAAAGGAAAGCATGGACTGGTACGGATTTATTTTGCGGACTGGAATGATGCACTCAATGTTACAACGGATGAATATGCGGAATCCGTAATGCTTTCCCATCAGTTCTGCCTGGCATTGAAGGAATTAGAAGCATTACTGAAGAAAAAAGGCGATCAGGTATATGCCGGAAAAATAGCAGAGGAATATCGTATCTTACGAAACAGCATTAATGCATATGCATGGGATGGAGCGTGGTACATGCGGGCGTTAAGTGATGTGGAGAATATTGGTTCCAAAAACAGCGAAGGAAGCAAAATTTATCTGAACGCGCAGACATGGGCTGTTTTAGGAGATGTTGCAGATGCAGAGAAATTACCAACGATATTAAAAGCAGTGGATTCCATGGAGCATGATTTTGGATTTCCGTTAAATCTTCCGCCGTATCAGAAGTATTCGCCCAATGTAGGGAGAATGTCCGGCATGCTGCCAGGATTGTTTGAAAATGGTGGTGTATACTGTCATGCTACAGGGTTTAAAATTCTGATGGACTGCAAGGTGGGGAGAGGAAGCAAAGCATTCGAAACACTGAAAAAAATTATGCCGGACAGTGATAAAAATCCATCCATGCAATCCGGAGCAGAACCATATGTTTTTACAAACTGTTATTCTACTAATCCCGGATATTATGGAAGATCCTACCAGTCCTGGACAACGGGAACTTCTGCGTGGTGCATGATGGGATTGTACGAAGGAATCCTCGGAATCAAACGGGATTACGATGGACTGCGGATCGATCCGTGTCTGCCGAAAGAATGGGAAAAGGCAGAAGTGACCAGACATTTTCGAGGTGCTGATTATCATGTAATCATCGAAAATCCAGATCATCTGGAAAAAGGAGTGCTTGAAATTAAGACAGATGGAGCAGTTTGCGATATGTCCGACAAAGCAGATGGGTTTGTGCTGCCTGATTTCAAGGATGGAAAAATGCATGAAGTCCATGTTATATTGCGTAAATGAAAAGTCTAATCCCCCAGCTATGCTGGGGAGAATAGAGTAGTCGGAA
>NZ_QTVL01000022.1:0-39404 GCF_003460565.1 Blautia sp. AF32-4BH
CAATTTTAGTATTGACTTTTTATTTGCAGGCTAAAGTAACGAGAATGCGACGCGCCGTTTTCAATCAGAGAAAGAGTTTGATGCACGCGATCGCAATCGAAGCCACAGCCACGATCCGTTTCAGCAGCGTCTGGTTGATTTTCGTTGCATTTTTGCTTCCGGTAAAGACACCGATGCCATGTGCGACCAGGAGCACCGGCAAGCGCGCCGACAAAACTTCCGGCCGAAAGCACACCTGCCGTTTTCAGGTCAAGGTTCCCGCTCTTATAATAATTTACCGATCCCAGAATGCCTGAAATCAGAAATGCTGCAAAGCTAATTTCCCTGAAAAAAGGAAAAATCGCCATGACACTGGAGCAGTATCATCTGGCGCAGAAGACGATTCATCATTATGTTAATTATTAAAGCGTGCTGGGAAAACATTTCTCATTACGTTCTCCACTATTTCTTTAGATTAAGAAAGACCCTGCATACGCAGAGCCTTTCTTACATTTTCTTTCGAGGACTAACCCTTGATACAAAAATATGTCAATCCCAAATGCATTACTTCAGAAAGAGTTGACATATTTTATCTGACATAGCACATGTGACTGCATCCATTTGGAAAAAGCTCTGCTTTCATCGCTCGGATATATTCTTCTTCCGTAGAAGAATCCTCCAGAATCTCCAGCGTGCGGCGCAGATTTCGGATATCACGCTCCATAAAATCGGTATAATTTCCCCGGCCTACCAGCTTCAGATGAGTGATTCCAGCATCGGAAAGCTGTTTTAATGTACACAGGCCGCAGCCGGTTGCGCCGCAGAGGTAACCATCTTCCGATACAGGATTCATCAGTTCTGATGCAGAATCCCATTCGGATATAGAAATATTTTCTCCCGGACGATTTTTTTCTTGTTTTTCTAATTTAGATTCTGAAAACGACATCGGTTTCTTCCAGTAAGGAACCCGGCAAAGATATCCCATTTCATCGCAGTGCAGGGAATTGCAGAAAGCACCACTGAACTGGCACAGTTCATTCAAAGCAAATGCCTCGAACTCCGTTGGATAAGTCCATTCTTTTCGAGCGGCTTCTTTCTGCGCAGTTATATGCCGAATCACTGCACGCATTTCCGAGATCGTATTTTTGCGCTGGAAAATGATCCTCTTCGGGTATTCTTTCGCAAAAACCTCTGTCATCGCAGAATTCACCGTTCCCAAATCCCCGCTCAGATGCACCTCACAGTCGATCTTTTCTTTTCGCAGGTACACAAGCAGCGCGGGATCCGCAAGAATATAACTGTCAAACCCTATGCTGCGGCACTGTTGGATGATCTGCGTAATTTCTTCATACTGTTCCTGCCGGTAATACAGCGAATTGAACGCCAGATGCACTGGCTTCTGGTATTTCTGCACCATATTGGCCAGAATTTCCAGTTCACTGAACGATCCAATTTGTACGTTATAGTTTAAAACCTCTCTCCGATTCAGCGGCAGAACCGTTCCGTATTTTTCTGACCAGGAAAACGGAACGTAACCGCAGAACAGCTCGTCTGCTCCGGCGCGGACGTAACGGGGATAGTCATCAATGGAGCCGAGGCCTGATGTGATTTTCATAAGTTAAATCCTTTCGCTTGCGCCTCATTCAAATTCAATCTCTTCCTCCGCCTTAGCATACAAATCCAGCTGATTTTCAATATCAAGTCTCTGAACCAGCCAACCTCTTGCAAGACACATCTTCACAAAATCGTCTATACGATTTACTCCATTCATCTCTTTTAACGTTACAACCACACCAAACGGAAGAGAATCTTTTCTTTTCTGCAAGCATTCTTTCGTATTAATCTTAAGTCCCCATAACCCAGAATCATAAGCCTTTCGGGGAACCCTTTTTTCTTTTATTTTTTCACTGATATGTTTCACATTATCCCATTTGCGATACATTTTTCTTGCATCTTCTTCGTACAAAGTAATCTGTTTCTCTTCAGACTGTCGATTGTCATCAATTGCTTTAATCATGGTTGACCCTCTTTTGGCAACAACTCTGCCAAACTGAATATCCATTTCTGTACTCGTATAGTCAACACCCTGTTTGCGATCGCACTGTGGAAAATATGCCAGGGTGGCTCTTGCATAAAACGGGTGCGCATGATCTACAACAGGCACTGGCAGATTATAAGTATAAGTTTCATATTCCTCCGATGCCCCTGTCATAATGAAACGTATTTCATCATCCGGTGTTTTTAAAACCTCATTAATATGCTTTGGCACAACACCATATCCGATTCTATGTGAAATATCATCTCTTCGATTCCATCCGGCAGCTGCATCAATCAGCAATGCTTTCGCCACTTCCCGGCTTAATCCCATAATATGAATCAAATATGCCAGTTTACGTGAAATCCATGGCGCTGCAAATGAAGTTCCCGCTACGTATGCTGCTCCCATATCGTCTTTGCATACCACCATTTTATCTGTATAGACCGTTCCATCACCACCATAATAACTGACATCCGGTTTATGAAAAAACGACAGAACAGGTCCAATCCTGGTATAAGAAGCAGAGTTTCCTGCAAAATCCACAGCATTAACCACCATAGAATTCAGGGAATCTGCCGGAGATCCAATTCTCATATTCTTTTTGGTAACTCCTGCCGGAATATTTGTACCTGCTACCACAAAAATAACATCATATTCACTCTGAATACGATCCAGCTCTGCAGCCTCCGGCGAAATAAAATTTGGTTTGATTTCAAGTTTTGATCCCAGCGATAAATTCCAGACTTTAATATCTCGATTGGACGCAACAATATTTCGGATCATTTTCAGAACAGTAAAAGAACTAAATCCGTTATTTGTTGCCACTCCAAAATGTCTTACGCGAAATCTGCCGCAGCCATCCGCAAGCTCCGGGTTTCCCTGTGGACCATCTACGATAATATAGCTGACAGCTGTTCCGTGTTCATAATCTTTCCTGGACAGAGGAATATTAGGATCCAAAAGATTTTTATATTCAACCCACTCGTGAAAATACACTTTTTCATTGAACTGTGTATCTATCACACCTATGACCGGTTCGTTCTGTGGATGTGGGATTAATAATCCGGCATCCTCTTCCATATCCTCATACGCATCTAACACATCGTCTCTTGAAATCTCAGAGAAGTCTGTAACTCCCATAGCGATCAGATACGACGCATTGTTATATAGCAATTTAACTTCGTCTGGATTCAGTCTTAAAGTAGTTCCGTCTATGATGCGATCATCTACAATATCAATTCCGAATTTTGAAAGAAGTCTTTTTGTATCCACCCCTGTCTGATAGATGGTAATGATTGCTTCTTCTGTTATTTCCTCCGTTGCTCTGTCGATATCAAATCGTTCCACATAAAAGCCGTCAACCATGGTTTTCAGAAAACTGGTTTTGGGTACTTCATTAAAATGATATTTTTCGCCTAATTCTTCTATTACTTCACTAGGAACAGAACCTTTATAATACTGTTCTATGATAGACGCTGTCTTTTTTAAAACATCGATAGATTTTTCAATTGCCTGCAAGGAAACAAAATGCGTAAAAACATGTTTTTGCACTTCATTTCCTTTTTGATCTGGCTCCCAGACAAATTTGGCCCCTCGAATTGATTCTGTCGGTGATTTTCCATTTTCTGACAGTAGAATTTTCAACCGGTTGCTTTTGGCAACAATATGCTTATAATGTACACTTACCAGGGCACCACGAATATCCTTGTTTTCCGTCCAATATACAAGTATTCTTTCCAGCTGCTTTTCCAACTCACGTAAATGTGATGCAGAAACACTTTTCCCTTTTGGAAGCTTAGGTGATCCCGGTCTGGAACGATTTGATCTTTGTTCGAATCTTCCTTTTAACTGTAAAATACTATTCATCCCTTACACCTTCTTTTAAATCACGAGCCACGCTGCTTTTGGAACGTCCAACCAATATTTCCATTTCTCTCACTGTGAATTTCTGACTCTGCAGTTTTTTCAGATCGTCTGGTTTTTCATTACATACTGCATAGTATAACCGTCTAAAATAATCCATGCCGTCTTTCGGATTACTAAAGGCAACCGACGTCCTGATCAAATTTTTCAGTTCGCCTGGATATGGTAATTTGGACATCAATTTCATAATTTTCCGAAACAGGCGAATATCTCTATTTGCAAGTTTCAGCTTATCCAGATAACGATCCAGCATCTGCTCAGCAATAGAAAGAAGATCTTCCTGCGAATAACGGTTAAAATCAATCACAGAATCAAACCTTCTTATCAATGCCCTGTCAAAATACTGGTAAAGATTTGTTGTTGCAATCAAAACAACATCTTCATTCATTCGGTCAAACTCTTTTAACATTGTTGATGTAGCCCGCCCCATTTCTCTTAAATCGTTTTGGTTCGTGCGATCCAATGCCAATGCATCGATTTCATCAAATAGAACAATCACCTTATCCGGTTGAGCAAATTGGTTGATTTCTTTAAATAACATAGACAGATTCTTCTGTGTCTGACCAAGCTTACTATCTATAACAGAAGAAAAATCCACCATAAAAATCTCTCTGTTTAAGATTCTTGCCAATTGTTTTACTGCTTCCGTTTTTCCTGTTCCAGGCGCTCCCTGAAAAAGGAACTTATTAATTCCAATGTGATGCTCAATTGCATTAACTATCCCTATTAAATCACCTGTAATTTCATCCGGAAGTAATAACATATCCGTATTCGCTTCTATTTTTTCAAAAAAAGGAGAAACATTCTCTGATACCTGCGGCACAAACGTATTAGCATTTGATAATAATGACATAATATACTCAGCCAGTTGATAATCGCCGGATGCATCAAAATCCTTTGCTATTTCATAAGCTTCACTGCGAAAACCAACATCATTTTTTTCGGTATAATACTTAATTAAACTTATAACACTTTTCTTCTTCATACTATGCACCCCATTTTTATTCGCTGTCTTTTTTATATCATGTTGGGACAATTTTGTCAATATTGGGACAGTTTATCTTTTATAGCAAAAAAGCAGCCCACATAGGCTGCTTTTTTGTTTATAGATTTTTAACCACCACTTTACATCGTTTACTCTTTTTCGCATTTTTATTTTCAGCATTTTGCACAAACTACAGGATAGTGGGTGTTTCTTTTAATTCAGAAATCGGATGGCGCGCAACAATCTCCAGACCCTGCATCAGCATGTGGTACTGTTCTTCTGTGATGGCCATTGCCTTGTCCGCAGAGCGTGGCCATCGGAATGCACCATTGTCGAGTCTTTTGTACATAAGGAGAAACCCGTCTCCTTCCCAAAGTAATGCCTTGATCCGATCGCATTTTCGCCCACAAAAGAGAAACAGCGTATTTTTATCATAAGGATCCAGTTGAAACTGAAACCGGACGATGTTTGCAAGACCATTAATCCCACGCCGGAGATCCGTAAATCCCATCGCCAGATAAACTTTTTTAAAACCGGAAGCATCTGTGAATATTCCTGTGCGGCGGAGCCGCCAGTCCAGTGTGGCGTGAGCCACCTATCCAGACGGACTGAGCCACATAGGTTATGAATTATTCGCGTAGATTTTTAGCCAAACCGTATACTTCTCTCATGGATCTGTCATGCTCAGCATCAATACTTGTGATGTTGATGCGATAACTGTCATGAGCTATTCGGTCGATGATTGCGTCAGCAAGAGGACTGGCATCACCACCAAGCTGATCATACCATTCCTCGAATTCATACTGGGAGCAGAAAATCGTTGAAGATTTCTTGCGTCTCCTGTGGAGCAATTCGAAGATATCCCTCTGTTCTGAATCCGTTGGTTTCAACAGAAGCCATTCATCCAGAATCAGGACAACAGGATTGGCATACTTAGCCATAACTTTTTTGTAGTTGCCATCAGTCCGTGCCATCTCCAGATCAATAAGCAGATCAGGAAGACGGACATACTTGGTATTGAAATACTGCTTACAAGCCTCCATGCCAAAGGCACAGGCCATGTAAGTTTTACCGCAGCCTGTAGCACCGGTGATAAAGAGATTCCGGTGTTCAGATATATATTCGCAAGTTACAAGCCGGTTAATAAGATCCTTGTTAAGCTTGCGCCCGGAAGTGTAGTTGATATCCATGATACTTGCTTCCGGCTGGTCGAATCCAGCGTTACGGATTAGTCGTTTCTGACGATTGTTTTTACGATTGCTGTATTCGATGTCCACCAGCATACCGAAGCGATCCTCAAAAGGTATTTCTTTAAATTTGGGATCATCAAGTTGGTTACGAAATGCATCTGCCATAGTGGTAAGAAGCATTTCAATTAATTTATCAATTGTACTCTGATTGGTCATATGTGTTTACCTCCGATAGTAATCGGAACCTCTCGTGATGCCGTGTGTTTTATGTGTGGTTTTTGATTCAGTAGTTTCTGGTTCCGGTTTCACAGAACCGGTTACAAGGATGTTCTTTATGCTCTTGTAACTGGGCGAAGATGTATAGGATAACGCCTTTTTACAGGTTGCTTGAGGCAATGCATCTGAGTATTTCTCAGCAAGCTTCAGAAGTCCCATACAACTTCGGTAGGTCTGTTGTTCCACACGTTTGGAGGTCAGTATTGCATTGACCACAGTGTACGTATTTATGCCAATCCGCTCAGCCCATTTGCGGAACCGGTCGCCGTTCCATTCCAGATATTTCTGATGTTCTTCCGGCATATGTTCCGTGACCGTGCTGTACTGCCCGAGGCGTCCTTTCAGACGACGGTGGGAAGCAATGCGGCTATGGTTGTAGAAAATTTCAATAGTGGTATCTGTTACCTTTACATCAACTTTCTTTTTGATGTATTCATAAGGAACGGAGTATAGCATTCCGTCTACAGATATGTGATAATTGAACTGGACGGTGGCTGTCTTCCAGTCGATCAGTTCAAAACGGGTAGCAGGTAATGGTGCCAGCAATGGTTTTTCTTCCTCAAGAAACAAGCTTTGCCGACTGCCCTCTTTCTTTTGAAAGAGCCTTTGGTTGAACAGTCTTTTATTTCTAATGTTAGAACACATTTTGTATTATAGCCGGCTTTTTTGAAGGCCTGCTCAAACCCAAGCCTAATACCTCCCATTCCTGAAAATAAATCTATGAACTTAACCACCTTTTTAGGCATCGGTTTATTCCTCCAACATAATAATCATTTTTTTAATGCATATAAAAGTCCTGCAATCAAGGAAATACAACTTAATTACAGAACCCTTTCTCATCCGCATTTTAACTCTCTGCTTCCTCAAATAGCTTAGTAAGCAAAACATTCAAATTGGTGTGTCTATGCAATGAATTATTTCCTTTTTTTATAAAATCCCAAGATTCCTCATAACTCATATTCTTTACTGCATCAGGATCACCTGCTATTTCTTTAACAAATCCTTCAACATCACCAATGTAGTTTCTTGCAAATGTATCAGCCAAGTTTCTTTTCATTCTGTAATCCAGATTTGCAGAATGGTGTAAGAAATGATCAAGATTACTTGAAAAATAATACACAGAGTATGGCACTGTTTTCTGCTTGACTTTTATAGTTGAACACTTACTTAAATATGTAAGGTTTTCACTTTTTTGCTGATTTCTCAGTTTTATCTTTTCAACATCTAAGCAAGCAATCTCATCATCTTTATAGAATGGTGATTCTTCCTCTTGCAAAGAAGAATCCTCTACAATACACTCATCAGAAATATATGCACCATCAGTATCAACGATTTGAATTATTTCTGTAATATCCTTTGGCAAAATCTTTTCTCTGTCAAAGAAATCATCCAAGAACAGAGTGTATATTGCGTCCTCTATATTATTGGGATGAACCCAATAGTTTTTCCCCTGCTTATCTGTGTAACGGCTTGTTGTAATATCTCCGCCTTTCTCCTCATCTTCCCGACGAATCACCGGAAAATAGACTTCGATATCCTCATCAATCTGATCATATAACTCTGGGATAGCAAGCTTCAGAGCCTCTCGGTCAGATTTGCCTTCAACTAGAAATAGCACAATCTTCCTCTTTGGCCTTTTTCCCATTAACGCAATCCTCCTGCCTTCTTAAGTGCAGCTATAATCTTAAATTTCTTTGTCTTATTGTAGATTTCTTCTTCCTGTTCACAAAGGATTATTTCTCTAAAATAAGTATCTCTAAGATTATTTGTTGCAGATATATTTTTCAAACGAATATATCTGTTCTGAGGATTTGTCGTAGTAAAATACAAGAACTTTTTATTTATTACTTCCAACGGTCTAAGGTTATGGGATGTAAAAATAAACTGTCCTTTTCCAGACTCTTCCATAGACTGAAGAATTTCGCCTAGCAAGTACTCAAATATACCTGCATCAAATTCATCAATTGCCACAGTTACAGACTGTTCATTAAACGCCGCTATAATTAAACTCAGAACAGAGATGATTTTTCTAACACCATCCGATTCATCTCGCAACGGCAATTCCTTTCCATCTCTATATGCAGTCAGCATAGTAACAGTTGCAGCTTCCCCATCTTTATCTAAAGTTTGAGAAATCTCCTTAAAACCGATAGACAATCCCGGAACTAGCTGGGTTAATACCGAACTAATATCACTCAGTTCTTCACAAAGATGTTCTAAATCCTCATTATCAATAACCATAGGTCTTCGTGCATCAAACATCATTCTTCTAGATCTTGTATAAATAGGAAGTGCAAAGTTTAAGCGAATAAATCCCGATGATTTTGTATCAATAACAAACAGGAAATGTCTTGCAAATAATCGAAGTTCTATTAATACTCTGAAGAATAATGACTTGTTATCATTTTCCTCAAATATTTTAAGCGTATCCGTCATAAAAATGAAAGATCTCGAATTGCTACGCGCAAGCTGTTTGTTTACTTCAAGAGAAACTAAAGTTTTCTTCCCAACACCAGCAATTTCTTTTCTTTTTGTAGTTGGTTTAAACGGAGAATCTTCTGATGATGTATCGATAATCGCCTGTCTTTTCGATGCATCTTCCCACAACAACGAAAACTTTTCATCAAAAATAACAACTTTACACTCTTCTTCAGGTATTTCAAATTCCTCTGGAGCATCTTTATAGCGTTCTCTAATCTCTTCCGCTGTTAATTTTTGACTTGACATGCGGAATGAATAAGCCGCTTCACGTATAGCCCCATCTGGATACTGCAAATCAAAAACAAACTCCAACTCTGAAAACTCTTTGCCAGCGGCAACGCAATCAGCATATACACTCGGAACTGTGGCACCGGCCATTAATTCCTGCAAAATTGCTAATGCTTCAATAAAAGAAGTCTTTCCTGATCCGTTTTGTCCATATATACCGAGAATATCAGATTCTGTGTTGTATGGAATAAACTGTCTTCCACAGTTAAAAGTGATTTCTCCATAACCAACGCTCTTAAAATCTTTCAATATTACTTTTTTTATTCTAACAGTAGGTAAATTATCACCATGTTCTTCTGTTATAAAATCATGTTCGCTCATAATACACCTCACATATTTGTAGCTCCTATAGAACATTATACACGCCTCCAGTTATTTGTCAAGCAGAATCTATATTTTATATTTTTTACTCGATTTTTGCATTTTGATTACAGTTTTATTTTCCTTTTATATTAGAATATGCCCATTTGCATATTCCGCAAGAACTGCGCATCCGTTTCAGAGGAACGGAGCGCCATTCCGCTTTAAACTGAGCAAAGCTCAGCACGTTTATTAGTTACCATTATTTACTCTGCGATCCCTGCCAGGAAATTCAAGACGATATGCCTTGGATGTCATTCGGCTTAAGCAGGCATCCGCATAGGTGGAATCCCCAAAAAGTTGATACCATCCGGATACTGGAATCTGAGAGATTATAATAGTTGCCTTGCGGCAGTCTCTGGACTCGATGATTTCAAACAAGTCGCGGCATTTTTCAATGTCCAGATCCATTAAACCGAAATCATCTATCACCATGAGATCATAAGCTGCCATTTCATTCGAATACTCAAAGTAAGTACCTTCCTGTCTGGCATGATCGGATTCCTTTAAAAGTGTGTTCGCACGTATATATTTAACAGTACGATTCTGATGCATTGCTGTGATACATAAGGCGCAGGCGATGTGTGTTTTCCCAGCACCAGCTCCTCCGGTCATCAGCAGGTTATTCGGTTCATCGATCCAATCACACTTGGCCAGAAGTTCTATGACGTGTGTATTCAGCTGACGTTCTGGATCATAGATTGAACTGTCAAGATCAGCTGCAGGATATTTCAGGGTCGCTTTCTTCATGAGACGTTTAAACTTTTTACTCTCACGCTGATCCCACTCCTGATTTACAATAGCAGCAAAGCGGACTTCAAATGGTTCGAGACCTGTGTTTGGTTCCAGAAGCTGCTTTTCAAAGGCTTCAGCCATACCGGACATACGAAGTTTATACAGCCGGTCCATGAGTATGTTCTGTTCCTTTGTGAGTTTATCGTTATAAAGATAGTCTTTTAATCTGTATGCCATAGTACGTCACCCTTACTTATAGTAGTCCTTTCCTCTGATATTTTCATGATTAGGCAGTGTTCCTGGTGAATGCTCGGGGAGTTCCTTCACATCCATCTTTTTCAGCATCTGCTTGAAGGTAAAATATTTACAGGAATTGATCTCTATACATTTACGGGCAACTTCTTCAGCAGCACCTTTCGGGATTACTTTTACTTTATGCAGGATACCTGCACAGGCATTATAAGACTGCTCTTCATGTTTCGATGATTTAAGGAGTCTGTCAATCAGTTCTAACATTGCAGGACCAATGGCAGAAGCCCAGCGGCGGTAATAATTACCATCCTTTGCATTGACTTCTTTATAATAAAGGTGTTCTGGCGGCATATGTTCATCTACTGTGATATACAGCGGAAACTCCCTATAAGACCGCTTATGTGTACAGATCAGCCGATTATACTGATCACAGATCCGGATCTCTGAAGCGGTTGCCTTCAGGATTGCAGGCTTGCCACAGTAAGAGTACAATACGGAGTAGTAGTGGCCGTCATACTCGATGTGGTAGTTGTTGGGAACTTTTAGGACCGCTTTATAGTCGCAAGCCGTGTAACATCCGCCTGGCAGTGGTTTCATACATGGTTTGTCATACTTTTCGAAAGCATCCTGTCTTGAGAAGTCCTTGCCTTGAAAAGATCGTTTATTGAGGACTGCTACTATTTTTTTATTTCAGCATTTAGGTCTTCAAATGATACATATATCTTTTCTTTCAGTTTCTCAACCAGGTGTATTTCAAGATAACGTACATGATTTTCAACTGTAGGCTTGCCTTTCGGCTTTCTAGCGGGTGGTGGAAGAACTATAGTTTCATAGAAATCTTCCAGATCTGCAAATGTAGACTGCAGGATAAGTTCATCCTTTGTGTGCTTGGTTACAGCAGTTCGCAGGTTATCGGGCACAAAGTATTTCGTAACAGCACCATAAAATGAAACAGCATGGGCACAGCCTTCTATAAAACATGGGAGCTTCTCATTTGGAAAAGCTTCTGCATAGATCAGACTGCTGACTCCAAGAGTGGTCGCAAAGATATGGACTTTTTTGATCTCGCCCGTTTCGGTATCTGTTAACAGTTCCGGCTGATCACCGACCCAGTCGATATACATCTTTTCACCCGGGATTCGGTTTACGGCCATGGATACCTTCTGGCCACCATAGTTTTCTGCTATGAATCGGTTGAAGTATTCGTAAAACTGTGACTTCTCATAACCATCAGGATTCTTTTCTTTATAATCCAGCCAACAGAACGAAATGTTCATGCGGCTCCCTGGTGCATGGATTCTGTCATAGTAATACTGGAAATCTGGAAGTGGGACATCTTTCCTCTGTAGATTTTTCTGCGGATAGAAAAGGTTCTCAACTTCCTTAGGTGCCATCATTCGGAGTTCCTCGATTGGGATTCCGTTGGCATGGTATCGGCTCATGATCAGATTTAATGTACCTGAGCCAATCTTGTAACGGTCCATAACGGACCTGGTCTGGCATCCATTCAAACGCATCTGGATGGAGCCGATAATCGTGTTGTAGTCTTGCATAGTTATGCCTCCTTTCGCAATCATTTGATGACTACGAAAGAACTATAACACGTTGAAAACTTATTGATCAGCTGAAGCGGAAATGCGTTCAGTTACATCCGGAAAGGCTGATCAGTTCTTAGCGGAATGCGTGGTCCGATGAGCCGGAATTTGCACCATTTCACAAAAAAATACTCGTATATTATTCCGAGCATTCTTCTTGCTATTTATTCTTTCTTGAATATCCACCACCAGGTCAAACTTCCGTTTTTCTGATTTCACAACTTTCTGATCAGATGCTTTTTCTTTTTTCTCAGGTAATTCTTTCTCTCCGGCAATTATTTTTTTCAGATTTTCTTCTGTATAATCTTCTCCCAGAGAACGGAATCTGATAAAACGCTTCTGCTCGTTTCCACATATTGCAGTATGCTTTCCACGTTTAATCTCATACCCTTCCTGCTGCAATAATTTCAGAAGCACTTCAAAATCTTCCGGCTTCTGCTCCAGACACCTCAGAATATCTTCCCGGATGACATCCCTCATACTGATCCGTTCCGGGTACTTTGTTCTCCTTTGTCTCTCACTCGGTTTTACTTTCGGAATGATGGAAAGTCCATGCTCCAGACAGATAATGTCGCTGAGTCTCTGCAAAGCAATTCCCGAAAACCAGAAGTCACGAAACTTCCGGTCACAGTCCAGATTGGTAGAATTGAAAATGATATGATTATGAATATGTGCCCGGTCCACATGCGTTGCCACGATAAAAGCATGCTTCCCTTTAGTGAATCTCATACCGGTTTCATACCCTACTTCATTTGCTTCCTCCGGTGTAATTTCTCCCGGCTTGAAAGACTGGCGGATCTGATATGCAAGTACATCTCCCTTAGGCTGCCGCCATGTTTTATGCAGATATTCTTTTTTTGCCTGAGCAAATTCCAGATCAACCAGCTCCGGATTACACTGATAAGATGAGATATATTTTCCATCTTCTGTCTTGTCCCCGTTCATTGCATAATCTGTTCTGTCTTTCAGACACTGCATCACGCTCCGTCCTTTGTTCTGATGCATTGCTATCAGTTTTGTTGCCGCCATTCTCTCACCTGCCTTACATAATTGCTGTTAATCTGTCCAGCACTTTTCTCATTTCCTGTAAGATTTCCTTCTGATTATTTTTCAATTCTTCAATATCCTCATGGTAAATGCTAACTGTTTCATTTGCTTTTTTTGCATACTGATTCAGATTATTTCCTGATATCTGTAGCAGCCTTAATATTTCTTTTAGATCCGATAGATCCATTACTATCACGCTTCATTATTTTTTCAAGTTCCTCTGGTGTAGCCCGGATATGAATGTCTTTGGTTCTTTCTAACATTCTCCAATTTCCCTTTCAAAACAACATCCCGGAATCGGTTTTCTCTCTGGAACAGGAAGCTGTGGTGTTGTCTATCTGCTCTGTTCTTTCAGTTTCTCCAATACAGGCAGGGCTTGATCATGGCGCCGTACTCATCGACTACGTCAATCACAATCACATTTTTCTTGGTGTCCGTTTTCCGCAGTCCCCTTCCGACCTGCTGCAGATAAAGAACCTTGGAAAGCGTAGGCCTTGCCATCACCAGAATGCCGAGTTCCGGATAATCCCATCCCTCTGAAATCATATTGCAGGCACACAGGAAACGAATTTCCTTTTCTTTGAACGCTTTCATAACAGAACTTTGATTTTTTGTCTGCCTTGTGTAGCTGGCCGCTGAAATATTTGCCTTATTAAGGAGCTTTGCCATTTCGTTCGCATGCGCAACATTGACACAAAAAACAACACCCTGTCTCGTGCCCGCTTCGCCAGACGTAAAATACTCTGAAAGTACGTGGACAATCAGCTCATTTCTTGAAGTGACCCGGATTCTTTTCTCCAGATCCGCATTGACATAATCCCGCCCATTAAACCTTACACTGGAAAGATCAAGATTCGTTTCAATCCGGTAAACATTCGCTTTCGCGACCACTCCCTTTTCCATCGCTTCTTTTAAGGATAACGAAGTCGTATACGATCCAAACACCGTTTCCAGCTTCCTTTTATCCGGCCGCTGATCCGTCGCCGTCAGGCCTATCGTAAAATCTGTCCGATAGTATTGCACAACTCTTTTCAGCACTGGCGCAACCGCATGATGTGCTTCATCCACGACAAGATAATTGTAATAGTCTGGTGTAGTGTCCGTATAATGTCTGGCCGCGAAGGCATACGTTCGAATATCAATCTTATCTTTTAACTCTGGCAGCGAAGCCTTTATTCTCTCTTCCCAGTCCAGCAAAAGATTGACTCCCGGAACCAGAATCAGTCCACGAAACTTTTGTTTTCCTTCCGCGAATGTCCGTAAATCTTCTTCCACAATTTTCGATTTTCCCGCTGCTGTAGGCAGCACAATCAAAAATGCCTTGATACCCGCATCTCTGCGCTTTTGTATCTCCTGCAGGCTGACAGTCTGATGTTCATACAGCTCAACTTTTCTTTCAACTTTGATTCCGTCATCCACAAAATTCGAAGAATCTTTTCCAAAATACTGTTTGATATCATCCTCAATCCGACTGGCAAATTCGCAATCCTCTTTGGAAAAGCGAAATAACTTGATCCCCCACAGGGCACACGTATTTTGTTTCTTGAGCTGATTGCGATATTTTTCCTCTCCAATAATTTGCGGATGATGGTAATCAAGGCCGTTTTCTTCGATCGCATATTTCTGATCCTTTGTTCTGACAAAATAATCGAGAAAATAATTCCTTCCATTTTCATCACAGATTCCATATTCCCGCGTCAGATATCTCAGCGCATTCATTCCATAAACACTTGAAAAATTCTCTTCGAAATGAATTTCCAGCGGAGAAGCATCGGCCTGCTCGCTCCGATCTCCTGTGTTTCGTATATAACCGCCTTCCAAGACAATTCCATCTTTGGCAAGATATGAATCCAGATTTTCCCGCACATATCCCAGAAAACGAAACACCCTTTGAAAGCGATGCATATAATCATTCTGCTTCTCCGTAATCAGCATATAGGGAAAAACCGGCTCTTTTGGCTCATGAGAGCAGATACCATCATCAATAACAACCATATCTATCCCATTATCATAAAACCGGGAAATTCCGCCATTTGGATAACACACCTGTTCCCGAAATCTAAAATCTGCGTGTTCTGCTAGAAACCTGTCTTTTTCAATATCAGATTCAGCCACTTTTCCTTCTCCCTTCACGGTCTTACATCATCCGTAAGCCACTCTTCTTCTATTCGAATCTGCTCCACATCCTTGATAAAATCAGAAAAAGTATCCGGTGTGAAATCCGTAAAAAAACGGCCGCTTCTTTCGCCTTCAAACGTTCCATATTTAAAGGAGGTATAAATAATCCCATTAGTGTCCAACGCTGTTACCATCTTATGGAATACCATTTTTAATTCTTTTTTCGGTAAATGCAGAATCGATAAACACGCCCAGATGCCGTCATATTGATTCATCTCATCCAAATCCTGAAACATCATGTTTTTTACCAGAATACCGGTATAGGCACTGGCGTATTTGCACAGTTCTTCTGAACCGTCCAGCGCCGTAACAACAAGACCGTTTCCCAGAAAATACTTCGTGTCTCTTCCGGAACCACACCCGAAATCCAGCACTCTCTTTCCCGGCAAAGCGTTTAAAAATTTATCCTGCGTCGTCTGGAAATCTACAGAAACAGTGCCTTGTATGAAAGAAGCTGCGTTTTGGTTGTAATAAGCGATTGTTTGGTTTTCCATATTGTGATGATCTCCTTGATAGAAAATATAAAGCATGTGCTGTGCAAAACTGTTTTCTCTGTTTTAAACTGAAAACACTTCTTCAGACATTTTATAGATACTTACTTGTCAAGTTCATTATATGCCTTTTTTACGATCTGCGCCATCAATAATCTTCTCTGCTTCAGAAATTCAGGATACGATAACTGCTCAAAATTCTCAGGTAATGCATTCTGAGCACAGGCAAGCCTGTATCCTTCTTCTCCTAATTTCTCTCGGTACCGGCAGACATATTCCGCCGGAGCTTCATCGGAAATATCAATGTTTGTTGTATAGTCCAAGTATGTAAAGTTCGCAATCTGGTTTCTGTCACGGTCATTATCGTACCCGATCTTTTCAAGATAATGTTTCGGAAAGATATGATGCTTGCCGCAGTGTCTGTAACCTGTTTGCCATACTGTAAAGCATCGTATATCATGTTTCGAACCGGCATTGCATAATGAATGTCTGTCTGATTTTCGATTCCAAGAAGCAGATAATACGTTTCCGATTCCTGCATAACCGCAGCTGTTTTCAATATATCCCGATATTTCTGAACCGGATCTTCTGTCATTTCGGTTATCTCTTTTGCCTCTTTTCTCTCTTTCTTTGCGCCAAACGATATGGCAATCTCTGTTGAATCAACTTCTGTCAGTTTTTCTGGATTAATAACTTTTCTTCCATTGTAGATAAGATAATTGAACGCATCTGCAAAAATGTTACTCTTTCGCATGTATGCTTTGGTAACAATATCCGGTTTTCCCATGTGCATACACCTCCTCAAAAATATTTCAGAGAAGTCTGCACCCTTCCAGTTGTTTTTCAACTTATCACGAATTGGCAGCTCTATCAAGTTGAAAATATGAACTGCGAACATCCTTCTTAAGAAGTCACTATAGCAAATTCACTACAATCCGGTCTATCCCGCGCAGCCCATACATTTTCCCCATCGCCTCCGGCTCCTGCAAGATCGACAAATCAATCCCAAACAACGAATTATACCTCCCCATCATCCGCAAATGCTCCGGATACAAAAACGCCTGTTCTTCACAGAATCTATGGCACTTCCGCACCGGCGTCTGCGCGCCGCGGCTTCCTTTAGTACATGCTGCATACAGTGGACAGTACTGTGAGGTATTGGTCTGATAAAATGGAAGATGCATACTGTTTTTCCCTTCTGGAAACTTCCTTGTACTGGTATCGCCGCAGCTCTCCCATTCATACCGTTCCATCCGAAATTCTTCTTTTAAATATTCCTGGTAAAACGCCGCATGAACGCTATTTTGTTCAAACAGCGTCCGGTTTCCCAGCTTATAGGCCATCCGTGGATCTTTTTTTCGCTTGTTGAGCAGCACGCCAAGGCAGAGAGAAAACACCGGAAGCTGAGCTGCCAGATGGGCCGTTCCCCAGTCATTTACGACAATCTCAATGGTTTTGTTCTTTTGTTCACACCATCTGGCAAGATGCTGCAGACGTGCTTGCGTTTCCGTCAGATTTTCTTCCAGCAAAAATGGAAAAGTAAGCGTAATTGAAAATGACTCCCGGCAGGCTTTATCCATCAGTGCGAACAGTTCCTCTTCCGTTGGTGCCAGATGCGGGCAGAAAGCATTTCCTATATAGAGCCGATCCGGGTGAAAAACCGGCGGATCTGCAATCTGGTTTCTCCGAAAATAAGCATCAAAAAACACCGCACTTTCCATCGAAAGATACGCCTTATACCATTCCGGCCGGTCCAGTTCGAGCGCCAGCTCAATCGGCTGCCCGGATCCGGCAGCACTATTTTGCAATGCCACAAAGGTTTCCTTCGTAATTCCGGAAAACCATACTTTTTTCTGCTCTTCCAGACTTTCCAGATGAAACGCGTCCTGCTCCGCAGGATATCCTGTTATCTCTTCTGCAAGCGCGGCATCATCATCTTCCATCTTCCACCGGATATACTGGCTGTATTGCAGGGCAAGGCGCTGTACCGCATTTTGATAATCTTCCTGTTCCGTGGCGAAAGTATAAACAACATCAAAATCTTCCTCTTTTTCCTGCAGAAAAGTCGCATCACGAAGAAGAATCCGCTGGTAGGATGCTGTTTTCTGATCGTAAAATGCCAGTTCCCACGGCGCATTTTTCTGCTCAACTGTAGTCGGTGTCGCAAGACGGGTCTGAAAGCCATATTCTGAAATTGCCGTGATCCGCACTTCCTTATCTCCCCAGTATCCCGCTAGGATTCCAAACGGCAGCATGGAAATCCATGGCCATTGACTGATTTCTTTTTCCCGTTCTTTTTTCTGTTTCATTGATTCAAATCTCCTGTTTTCTGATACCATCCAGTATACCTGTTTTCCTGGAAAACTCAAATAAAAAAATCCACCCACGCCCGGAAGCAGTCTCACCAGAGACCTCCAAGTCATGGATGAATTTTTATTTTCTACCAAATATGTAGTTTGTTACATTATTTTTTCAGGCAAACTCAGCAAATCTTATAAAGATGTTCACGAAGCTGCCTCTTTTGTAAACGTCTCAATCAACTCTTTGGCATCATCATATCCCTGTCCTTCCAGTTCTTTCTGATACCACTCGTCTACGCCGTCTACTGCCTGTTTGAACGAATCGATGTCCATATCCTCATAATTGGTAATGGTAACACCATTTTCATTCTGCCAGCGGTTCATGATTTCATCATCACCGGCGCGGTTGATTTCACGCTCGTACTGTGTTGCCAGACGACCGCACTCATCGATCACTTCCTGCTGCTCCGGTGTCATACTGTCATAAATGTCTCCGTTAATACAGAAGAACAGACAATCATAAATTGCATTCCACATCGAGCAGTACGGCTGTACTTCCTGTACGCTGGCTGCATCGATAGCAGGAAGTGGATTTTCCTGGCCTTCTACGGTTTTCTGCTGCAGGGCCGTGTAGGTCTCGGACCAGTTCATGTTGGTCGCATCGGCGCCCCAGCGTTTGTAGCATTCCATCAGCAGGTTGCTTCCTGCCACACGGATTTTCAGGCTTTTCATGTCATCGATGGTTTTTACTTCCTGCTTGCTGTTGGTCAGCTGACGGAAACCGTTCTCAGCGATTCCCATGCAGTGCAGGCCGTACTCATCAAGGATCTCTTTTAATTTTTCGCCTGCCTCTCCGTCCAGTTTGGCATCCGCATCTTCTACGGAATCAAACAGGAACGGAAGGGATACGACGTTAAATCTCGGGTCAAACGCAGAGTAAATCAGGTTGCTGTGCATGGAAATCTGTACCGGATCTCCATCGATCAGTGCCTGGATACCCTCGGACTGGTTTCCGTTGGTCAGCTGGTCTGCGGCATATACGTTGACTTTGATCTTGCCGCCGGTTGCTTTTTCAATCAGCTCACCGAACTTCCGGCCGCCTTCTGCCCAGGTACTGGTTTCTGTCGTGGAGCAGGTGAAGTTCCAGGTCTGCTCCGGCCAGTCGAGATCGCTTCTGTCTTCTACATCATACGTGCTTACGGAAGAAGTATCTTTCTTGGTAAAGGCCTCGATCAGATCTTTGGCATCGTCATAACCTGCGCTTTCCAGTTCCTTCTGATACCACTCATCCACACCGTCTACGGCCTGTTTGAAGGAATCGATGTCCATATCTTCGTATTTGGTGATCTTGACACCGTTCTCGTTCTGCCAGCGGTTCATGATCTCATCGTCACCGGCACGGTTGATCGCACGTTCGTAATCGACGGCTTTCTGTCCGGCCTCATCGACAACTTTCTGCTGTTCCGGAGTCAGATTGTTATAGATATCTCCGTTGATACAGAAGAACAGGCAGTCATAAATTGCATTCCACATCGAGCAGTACGGCTGTACTTCCTGTACGCTGGCTGCATTGATTGCCGGGAGCGGATTTTCCTGGCCCTCTACGGTTTTCTGCTGCAGGGCGGTGTAGGTCTCAGACCAGTTCATGTTGGTCGCATCGGCGCCCCAGCGTTTGTAGCACTCCATCAGCAGGTTACTTCCTGCTACACGGATTTTCAGGTTTTTCATGTCATCGACAGTTTTGACTTCCTGCTTGCTGTTGGTCAGCTGGCGGAAACCGTTCTCGGCGATTCCCATGCAGTGCAGGCCGTACTCATCGAGGATTGCTTTTAATTTTTCACCTGCTTTGCCGTCCAGTTTTGCATCCGCATCTTCTACGGAATCAAACAGGAACGGAAGAGATACGACGTTAAATCTCGGGTCAAACGCAGAGTAAATCAGGTTGCTGTGCATCGAAATCTGTACCGGGTCTCCGTTCATCAGTGCCTGGATTCCCTCGGACTGGTTTCCGTTGGTCAGCTGGTCTGCGGCGTATACATTGACTTTGATCTTGCCGCCGGTTGCTTTTTCCATGAGCTCGCCGAACTTACGTCCGCCTTCTGCCCAGGTACTGGTCTCGGTGGTGGAGCAGGTAAAGTTCCAGGTCTGCTCTTCCCATCCAAGGTCACTGTAATCAGCGATATCATTGTAATCCTCATTGCCGGAGGAATTTCCTGCTGTGCTGCCATCCGAACCATCGCCACTGGAAGTATCGGAATTCGTTGCTGCAGCTACCGTTCCGGTATAAGCTCCGTCTTTTGCCAGTGCTTTTGGAAGGAACGTGGAAATCTGCGGAACATACGTAATCAGAAGCAGAACTGCTACCGATGCTGCGATCATTGGCATAACGGCTTTGGAAATCTGCTGAATGGTAACTTCCATTCCTTTTTTCAGTTTTACGGAAATGGCGACAAACAGGTTGACACCGACTGGCGGAGTTACCTGTCCGATGGCCAGGTTGACCGTTGCCACGATACCGAATGCTACCAGGTCATAGCCAAGGGCTTTGCAGACCGGAAGCATAATCGGGATGAAAATATACATGGCAGAGTTTGCATCGATAAAGCATCCTGCAATCAGGAAAATGATATTGACAATCAGAAGGAATACAAACTGGTTATGAGCAACGCTTCCAAGAAGATCCGACGCTGCCTGCGCAATACCAAACTTTGTGCAGACAAAGGAGAACAGAGAAGCACTTGCGACGATCAGCATAATTCCACCAGTTGTTTTGGCAGAATCTACCATCAGATCCCACAGGTCTTTCAGTTTGATCTCTTTATAAATAAAGATTCCGACAAACAGACCGTATACAACGGAAACGGCAGCTGCCTCGGTCGGGGTGAAAATACTTCCATAGATACCGCCAAGGATGATGACCGGCATTAAGAATCCCCAGAAAGCATCTTTAAAAGCATCCCATCTTTCTTTGGCTGTTGCTTTTTTCTGGGTCGGCTGAATGTTGTGTTTCTTTGCCTCCAGAAGAACAACGATGACAAGGGCCACACCCATCAGAATACCAGGAACGATACCTGCTGTGAACATATCGGCGATGGATACGCCTGTGATGGATGCATAAACAACGAATGCAATACTCGGCGGTATGACGATCGCAATCGAACTTGACGTCGCCATCAGGGCCGTGGAAAACGGAGCAGAAAATCCGCCTCGCTCAATCATGGCAGGGATCAGAACCATACCAAGTGCTGCTACGGTTGCCGGACCGGAACCGGAAATCGCACCAAAGAAGCAGGCTACGATAACGCATACGATGGCGATACCGCCTTTTTTATGGCCGACGCAGGTGTCGACAAAACGAATCAGTCGTTTGGAAATGCCCGCTTTTGCCATAATGTTTCCGGACAATACAAAGAACGGAATGGCAAGGAGCAAAAATTTACTGATACCGGAATACATATTGGTTGCTACGATGGTTAGGGATGTACCGGAGTACAGGATCGCGCAGATCGAAGACAGACCAAGGCAGATGCCAATCGGGATACCAAGGATCAGAAAAACAAAGAATGAAAGAAAAAGAATTGCACTGATCATTTTTTCTGTCCCTCCTCTTTTGCTTTTACGAATGTATCAATCAGATATTCGATCATGTGCAGCGTCATGCAGGCTGCGCCGATCGGTACGAAAGACCAGAAAATCCATTCCGGCCAGTTTAAAACGAACGTTCTCTTTCCGTTGGCAAGCTGGGTCAGTACCTTGTCCATGCCGTATTTAAACAGAACTACGGTAAAGGCAACACTAAATGCTGTGTTGACAACCAGCAGGATTCTTCTCGCCTTCGCAGAAAGACGGTCCGGCAGCAAAGAAAGATTGACCAGTTCTCCGTCACGGGCAGCAAGCGCTGCTGCGAGAAGTGTAATCAGGACAAATACCGCAACGACAAGCTCTTCGGTAAATGACCAGGACTGATGCAGTACCTTACGGGAAAGAACGTTTCCCACCGTAAGCACAACAATCAGGATCGTGGACAGCACGAGAACCAGTTTCTCAACAAATGCCAGTCCATTCATGATTTTTTTGTACACTTTCATATGTTTCCTCCCTTTTCCCGCTGTCAGGTACAATGTTCCAGCAGGATCTATTCTTTGCCAGGCTGTATTACCGGGGTGAATTTGCAGCTGACAAACAAAAAAATCCGCCCCTCAACGAGGGACGGAACTGTTCTTTTCCCGCAACCACCCTTGTCTCTTCTTTGAAACAAGCACGAATACAACGCACAAGCATACGCGGTTTCTGTAACGGGAAACTCCCGTGAAAACCTACTGGAATTCCGGCACATAGTACGATACACGGCCGATTCGTTGGGCTTTCCTTCTCCAAGATGATTTTCAATCCAGATTCGTTGCTGTCTCGCACCTTTCCGGCAGCTCTCTGAAAACGATTTGTCTGCATTTACTTTTTCTTTTCTCAGAATTTGCTTTTACACGACTGGAGCAATTTTAACGCGATTTTTGTTGATTGTCAAGAATTGACTGGAAAAATTTGTCGTTTTTTTGAAAAACCGCATTTTTTTCGGTTTTGGACCTTTTTCTTGCATCTTTTCCATATCTTTTATATAATAATCTGCGGTATCCGAAATATGCAGCCTGATTTTTCATCTCGATCTTCCAACATCAGTCCTGCTTATTCATGAAAGGATGATTTTTATGATAAAAAAACTGATTTCCTTTTTTCAAAAAGATGCAGTGCTTACCGTCTCTTTTTTTCTTGCAGTGCTTTCCTGCTTTTTCTGTCCTCCCGGTCCACAGTATCTTGGCTATCTGGATTTTCATACTCTGATCCTGCTGTTCTGTCTGATGCTGATTGTCGCGGGTCTGCGGGAATGTGGCGTATTTGACTGGCTTGGCACCAGTCTTCTCCGGCATGTAAACTCAGAACGGATGGTTGCTCTGCTTCTGATTTCCCTGTGCTTTTTCTGCAGCATGCTGATTACCAATGATGTCGCTCTGATTACCTTTGTTCCGTTTGGCATTCTGCTTCTGCGAATGTGCCATATGGAGCAGAAAAAATACTTCTTGTCACCTTTATGACCATGGCTGCAAACCTTGGCAGTATGTTTACTCCTATCGGCAATCCGCAGAACCTTTATCTGTATTCGCTTTCCGGACTTTCCCTTTTGCATTTTCTGCTTATGATGCTGCCTTATACTCTGGGTGCTGCAGTTCTTTTTCTGATCTGCATTTTTCTGTTTTTCTCCGGAAAGAAAATTTCCGTTTCCCTGGAGAAAAAAGCGATTACTCATCCGCGGCAAATCGCAGTTTTTGCAGCTCTTTTTTTCTGCTGTATTCTTACGGTTGCCAAACTTCTCCCGCATAGTATTCTGCTTCTGATCACGATTGCCGGGATCTGCCTGGTGAACCGCAGCCTTTACCGCAGAGCAGACTACTCTCTTTTGTTCACTTTTGTGTTTTTCTTTCTTTTTATTGGAAACATGAAACAAATGGCAGCGCTTCGTATTTATCTGGAACAGATGATTACCGGACACGAACGGCTTCTTTCCGTCCTCACAAGCCAGATCATCAGCAATGTTCCTGCCGCCATGCTGCTTTCCGGATATACAAAAGAAATCCCGGAACTGATTGTAGGAACCAACCTCGGCGGCCTCGGGACTTTAATTGCATCTATGGCAAGCCTGATCTCCTATCGCCAGATTACGGCCGCAGACGCTTCCTGCCGCAAAAAATATATCCTGATTTTTACTGTTTTCAATCTTGTTTTTCTTGCTATTTTGTATCAGATACGCTAAAATAAAAAGAAGATCCGGCTGTACGGGTCTTTTTTCACGGCATTTTATACCGTCTCATTATTACTGTACTTAGCATTTTATATTGAAAAAGAAAGGGTTTCATTTATGAAGATAGATCTCAGAAACGTTCCGGATG
The DNA here is from genome assembly GCF_003460565.1 of Blautia sp. AF32-4BH. Taxonomy (NCBI): domain Bacteria; kingdom Bacillati; phylum Bacillota; class Clostridia; order Lachnospirales; family Lachnospiraceae; genus Blautia; species Blautia sp. AF32-4BH. The sequence goes on from NZ_QTVL01000022.1 coordinate 24,058, forward strand.
CCGAGGTTTCCGGTATTGATCTTGCAAATGTTGACATTACTGTTCCGGCGCCGGAGACAGAACCGCAGCGTCAGTATTACTTTATGGCACTTTTAAAACAGCAGCTCGTACCGGAGCGTGCAAAACAAAACGGAAAAGAGTATCTGACTGCCTGCATCACAACCTTCGGCTGCCAGATGAACGCCCGCGATTCCGAAAAACTGGAGGGAATTCTGGAAACCGTCGGCTACCACATTGTGGAGACCGAAGATGCCGATTTTGTTGTTTACAACACCTGTACCGTCCGTGAAAACGCAAATCTGCGTGTCTACGGTCGTCTTGGACAGCTTGGCAAGTACAAAAAGAAAAATCCGGGCATGATTATTTCCCTCTGCGGATGCATGATGCAGGAGCCGCTTGTTGTCGAAAAACTCAAAAAAAGCTACCATTTCGTCAACCTGATTTTTGGAACGCATAATATCTACCGCTTTGCCGAGTATCTTGTCCGGTGCATGACAGAGGACCGCATGGTGATTGATATCTGGAAAGATACCGACAAAATCGTGGAAAATCTCCCGGTTGACCGCAAATATCCGTTCAAGTCGGGTGTTAATATTATGTTCGGCTGCAATAACTTCTGCAGCTACTGTATCGTACCGTATGTGCGCGGCCGCGAACGCAGCCGGAAGCCGGAGGAAATCATCGCAGAGATCAAACGCCTCGTTGCAGACGGCGTTGTTGAAATCATGCTGCTTGGTCAGAATGTCAATTCCTACGGAAAGAATCTCGAGGAGCCGATGACGTTTGCACAGCTTCTGCGCAAGGCAAATCAGATTGAAGGGCTGAAACGCATCCGTTTCATGACCTCACATCCAAAGGATCTCTCGGAAGAACTGATCGATGCAATGCGCGACTGCGAGAAGGTCTGCCTCCATCTTCATCTTCCGCTCCAGTCCGGAAGCAGCCGTATCTTAAAACTGATGAACCGCCGTTATACCAAAGAGCAGTATCTCGACCTGGTAGACCGAATCCGCGCAAAAGTGCCGGATATTTCTCTGACAACAGATATTATCGTTGGTTTCCCTGGTGAGACCGAAGAAGATTTTCTGGAAACACTGGATGTGGTCCGCCGCGTTCGTTACGACAGCGCGTTTACCTTCCAGTATTCCAGAAGAACCGGAACACCGGCAGCTGCCATGGAAGACCAGATCCCGGCGGATGTTGTAAAAGACCGTTTTGACCGTCTTCTTGCCGAGGTCCAGGAAATTTCCCGCGAGGTAACCGCAAGACATCTTCATACCGTACAGGAAGTTCTGGTGGAAAGTATCAATGAGCAGGACGCTTCTCTTGTCACCGGCCGTATGAGCAACAATACGCTGGTTCATTTCCCGGGAGATGCTTCGATGATCGGAACGCTGCAGAACGTTTCCCTGGACGAATGCCGCGGCTTCTACTATATGGGAACGCTTGTTTAACCAAAAGACCCTGCCCGCACAGTTTTTCAGTCTTTGAAAAGACTATGTTACAAAGCTGTGCAGGCAGGGTTTTTACATATAACTTCTCCTTTTATCCTCTCACATCTGGAGTTTTCCCGGAGAGCCGCCTCTGATAAAAAAAGTAGGTAATCATAAGCATAACTCCAGCTCCGACCCATGCGGAAATTTCTGCGAATGCCACTCCGCGGAACGCAAGGCGCGGTTCTAAAAGCAGCACAACCATGACGCGCATGGCAACCTCCACAATCCCGGACACCATCGGCAGAACTGTTTTTCCCATTCCCTGGCAGGCGTTTCGGAAGACAAACAGCCCGCCAAGGGCGAACAGGGCAACTCCGGTAACCGGCAGAAAGATACAGGTATAGGAAATGACTGTCGCATCATTCAGCATCAGGGATGCCAGAAACTTCGGGCAGAAAATTTCCAGTGCTGCAAAAGGAAGATTGACAAGGACAGAAAGCACGACACCTGCCCTGACTCCCTGTTTGATCCGGTCGTATTTTCCGGCTCCATAATTTTGTCCTGTAAAAGTCAGAAGTGCAAGTCCAAGTGTTATACCCGGCTGCTCGAACAGACCGCACACCTTCATACATGCAGCATAAGCCGCGACATAAGCCGTTCCCATCTGATTGACAAAAACCTGAAGGACCATACCGCCCACCGCAGTTACAGAATTCATCACAGCTACCGGCAGGCCTTTTCCAACGAGTGCGCCAAGAAGTACACCATCTGCCCTCCAGTCTGTTTTCCGCGGAAGCAGTTCTGCGGCGCGCCGGATATATACCAGACAGTAAAGGGCAGAAACCACCTGCGCCAGAACCGTTGCAAGCGCCGCTCCAAACACGCCCATGCCAAACGGAAATACAAATAGAAGATCCAGCACAATATTGACCACCGACGAAACGATCATAGAAGCCAGCGGCACTTTACTGTTTCCGACGGACCGGAGCAGCGTCATGGCAAAGTTATTAAAAATGGTAACGGTACTGCCCGCCAGAATGGTTCCAAAATAAACCAGAGTGTCTGTCATCATATCCTCCGGTGTCTGGAGAAAGACAAACAGACGGCGCATCCAAAACAGACTGCCCACCGTAATTACAATTCCAATGGCAAGGCAGATATAAACCGACATCGCAATTTCTTTCCGCAGTTTTTCGATATCATTCGCTCCAAAGGAGTGGGAAATACAGATCCCAAGTCCTCCGGTAAGCCCCATGGCAAAGCCGAGAATCAAAAAATGTACCGAACTGGTATTTCCAACCGCTGCCAGGGCCACATCTCCGATCCCCTTTCCAACGACCATGGAATCCACAAAGCTGTAAAGCTGCTGAAAAAGATTTCCGATCAGAATCGGCAGGAAAAACTGAAAAATCAGCTTCATGCTGTTGCCCTGCGTCATATCATTTGTTGTTTTTTGCATGATGATAATCTTGTAACCTTTCCTTTCTTCATTCCTTCTTGCAAATCATATAAAATCACTATATACTAAAAGAAGTTTGTTTCCATCCACAGTCAGTATGGAACATCCACTACGAACGAAAAGTGAGACATCTATGAATAACTTATATGAATATATCGACCCCATCGCCTCTCCTTATGAGGCTTTTCTTTTTGACAGCACGCGGGACTCCCTTCCGATTCCTGCTCACTGGCACTATTATGTAGAACTTCTCTACGTTCTGAAAGGAGAAATTGAGGTTTCCCTTGATAATGTGACATCCATCGGAACGGAAGGATCCGTGATCCTTTTTCCGCCCAAATGCGTTCATTCCATCGCGCTTGCAAAAGGGTCTGTTCCGGTGCAGTATGATGTGATTAAATTTGACCCCAATCTTCTGCCCACCTGCAAGACGGATGAGCTGGATCTGCGTTCGATTCTGCACGGCCTCCACACGTTCCGCTGCCCCTGTATTTTTTCTCCGGAGCAGGTACGGAAAATGGACCTTTTTCCTCTTTTTTCGGATATTCTTAAGGAATACCGGGATAAAGAGCTTGGCTATTCCATGATTCTTACAGCGGATCTTCGGAAAATCATCAGCCGTTTTGTACGGAATTGGCAGAAAAGCGGGACTTCTTTTCCGTCTCCCGGCGTGCATCCTTCCTACGAAATCAGTTTTGACCTGATTTCCGAATACATTGATTCCCATTATTTTGAAGAACTGACCGTAGAGAAACTTGCCGCCATGTGCAACATGTCGCACTCCACATTTTCCATGAATTTTTACCGCCGCTACAATATGACCTGCAAAGAATATATTACGGCAACCAGAATCAATGCGGCAGAAAACATGCTGCTTTTTTCCAGTCACGATGTTTCTTTTATTGCCAGAGAAGTCGGCTATCCGGACTGCAGCTATTTCATCCGGTGTTATAAAAAAATAAAAGGAATCACACCGAAACAGGCCAGAAAAATGCAGGCAGAAAAAAATAAATAACGTTATTTTGCAGAAAAGGGCACGCATTCATTTTGCGTGCCCTTTTTCCATGCCTTATCGTTCTGCTGTCTCGTATACGCTTCGTACGCGGTATGCGCCCGATACGCCGGTTCCCTTGGCGGTAAAGTCTGCGGTCGGCAGAATACGGAAGGTCTTTGTTCCTGCTTCCATATCAACGAAGTTATCGTCCAGGCGAAGCACACCGTTTTCGGTCTCTACGCTGACAGATTTTGCGAAGTTCTCTGCCGTTACAGTTACGGTATCGCCGTCTACCGATACAGAAAGTTTCGGATCTGCGAAATGGTAATGCTTCGGTGCACAGAACAGCGTCGATCCGGAAGATACGACGTTTCCATCGACAACCAGCTCATACGTCAGATGAACTTCCAGCGGATCCTGACCGTTGAAATCAAGATGCGGCATCCACTGTCCGCCGTAGGCCGGTGCGTTGACCTCGAAGGTTCCCTCTTTGACTACGGAAGAATCCGGACGGCGCAGAGACCATTTTACGGTTCCAACAATCGGCTCACCCGTCTCATTCGCAACGTGAAGGTCTGCACTGACATCGATTGGATGCGGCAGGGTGTTGACAAACGGTTTCTGATCGATCTCTCCATGCTCCTCACAGGAAAGCAGAATCGGTGCGAACATCTTCTTCTCTGCGTACTGCAGGGCTTTCCAGTTTCCGTAGTAATCGACGCTTGCCCAGGATGCTACCGGCCAGATATCGTTCAGCTGCCATACAACAGCACCCATGCAGGTACCACGGAAGCGGCGGAAATGCTCTACGCCGTAACGGATGGCATCTGCCTGAAGAAGCTGTGAGCAGTAAAGAAGCTCATCAAAATTCTTCGGATACAGATAGGTCTGTGAGATATAGTTCAGGATCTTTCCGTTGGCAGCCGTATTTCTCTGGTGCATTTCCATGACGCGTGAGAAGATGTTGCGGTCGCCGTCTTCCGTAAACCGTTTTACAGTCTGCAGGGACGGGAAGGACTGGAATCCGAACTCGGACAGGAAACGGTAATGGTGGGAACGATAAGCGGTAAACGGCTCGCTTCCGTGCCATACGCCCCAGTAATGGGTATCGCCGACATTTTCCGCATTGCTGTTTTCGTAATTTCCACCTGAAGACGGGGATGACGGCCAGTAGAATTTCTCCGGATCCTCTTCTTTGACGATTTTCGGAATGATGTACTCATACAGATGGATATAATCGTAATACTGTTTCTTGGATTTCGGCCATGCCAGCATTTCATACTGTGTCTCCATCTCATTGTTTCCGCACCACAGAGCAATGCTTGCATGAGAACGAAGTCTGCGTACATTCTGACGGATTTCTGTGGAGATATTCTCCTCAAAATGATCTGACAGCTCATAGGAAGCGCAGGCAAACATGAAGTCATGCCAGATCAGAAGTCCTCTCTCATCGCAGACATCATAGAAGAAGTCATCGAGGAAGTATCCGCCGCCCCATATACGCAGGGAATTGAAGTTTGCTTCCTGTGCAGATTTTAACAGCAGATCGGTACGTTCCCTCGTCTGGCGGGTTAAAATATTATCCTCCGGAATGTAATCCGCGCCCATCGCGAAAATCTGCAGTCCGTTGATTTCATATGCAAAGTTGCGGCCTTTTACCGTCTTTGCTGCTTTATCGGTGATAATTACTTTCTTCTCACCGTTTGTCATAACCATGTTGTCGCCGTCGTCGTAATCTGGTGCCTGTCCGGTCATGTGCTCATCATAAACTTCATCTTCCATCGGATCGGTATTGACCGTGATGGTGCGAAGACCTATTTTCTTCTCCCAGGTATCCAGGGTATCCTCTGCAACAAGCGCTACCTTTACCTGATACAGTGCCTGTGCGCCGTAACCGTTCGGCCACCACAGCTCCGGATTTTCTACGGTAAGAGAAGCCTGTACATGGTTGCTGCGAAGCTCACACGTAAGACCAGTCAGATTCTTTGCCGGTGCTGAATGGGTCAGCGGATCGATGCTGCTGCTTTCTGCGGTCAGAACGGTTTTTCCATCCGGAGAAGTAACCGTCATGACAATTTTTACGTTTCCGTCGGTAACTCCCGGCATCCACTCGATCTCGGCATCTGCCGTCAGGCGAACAGAATCAACAACGTTTCCGTGAACCGTTTTTCCGGTTACGTGATGCTCCTGGCCTACAAATACCTGTGCCAGACGGGCTGTTTTTACTGCGAGAACGGAAGCTTCACGGAACAGTCCTGCATCTGGAAGACGCGGGCCCCAGTCCCAGCCGTACATGCACGCTGCTTTACGGATATGCGGGAATCCCGGCATTGCATCGGAGGATCCGCCAACCGGGCATTTTGTATCTTCTTCCGCAATGAATTTGGTCGGGGAATGCAGAATCACTTTTACCTGATATACGGTATCGGCTGCATCACCTGCAACAAGATCGGTAATATCGTACTCCCAGACACGGTTCATGTTGTCTGCGGAGCCGATTTTCTCTCCGTTCAGATAAACATCCGCGATCGTATCAATTCCGTCGAAATGTAAAAACAGGCGGTCCGCTTTTCTGTCTTCCTCTCCGATCACGATTTCTGTCTCGTATGCGAAATCGTTCTCCATCAGTTTCAGTGCGTCGAGTTCATTGTCACGATAAAACGGATCCGGGATCAGACCTTTTTCCAGAAGTGTGCCGTAAACGGTAGACGGAACCTTTGTCTCAATTGGAGTCTCCGGAATATCGTAAACATTTTTTCCAAGGACCGTTAAGGTCCAGTTGTCTTTCAGACATATTGTATGCATTACAGTATGTCCCCCTTTCTTACATAGTTTCTGCTTCTTCGCGTAGTTTCACCACGCTTTTTCTTTCTTCCTATCTTACTTCTTTTGTGCAGAAAATGGTACAAAAAAGCTCTTGAAAAATAGGAAAAATCTCCAAATGCACAAAAATTTTCGCAAAAACAGGAAAACAGTGAGACAAATTCTCAATCATCACTTTGACAGATTTGGAAAATGTGATAGAATAAAAATGTTGGCATCCCATTTAAAAATGCCGACATTATTTTTCGAAAAGAAAGATGAGGAAAAAACTATGATACCAGAAAGATTAGCTGCTCTCCGTGAAAAAATGAGAGCATACGGCGTGGACGCTTATCTGGTTCCGACCGCCGATTATCATGAATCCGAATATGTAGGAACTTACTTTAAAGCAAGAACGTATATTACCGGTTTTACCGGTTCTGCCGGAACTGCTGTGATTACGCAGGACGAAGCGTGCCTCTGGACCGATGGCCGCTACTTCGTACAGGCAGCCAAAGAACTTGCCGGAACCGGCGTTACCTTAATGAAAATGGGCCAGGAAGGCGTTCCGACGGTAGAGGAATACCTGGCGGCAAATACAAAAGAGGGCATGACCATTGGTTTTGACGGCCGCGTTGTCAATGAAATGCTCGGCGAAGCACTGGAGAAAACACTTCCGGAGCGTTTTCTTTCCTATCGAAGCGACCTGATCGGTGAGATCTGGTCGGACCGCCCGGCACTTTCCGCAGAACCCGTGTGGATCCTTGATGCAAAATATACCGGTGAATCCGCTGCGGAGCGTCTTGCAAAAGTACGCGAAAAGATGAAAGAGAACGGTGCCGAAGTGCATATTCTGACTGCACTGGATGATATCGCCTGGATGCTGAATATCCGTGGAAACGATATTCCATGCAACCCGGTTGTTCTCTCCTATCTCGTACTGACAGAAACCGAGAGTCATCTGTTCATTCAGGAAGAAACCTTAAATGAGAAAGTAAAACAGTATCTTGCTGATCTTGGCATTTCCCTTCATCCATACGATGCTGTTTATGATTTTGTTTCCGGCATCACAGGAAAAACCATTCTTCTGGAAAAAGCCAAAGTCAACTACACGATCTGCCAGAGTGTCATGGGCAGCAATACGATTGTCAATGTCATGAACCCGGCTTCTTCTTTAAAAGCAGTCAAAACACCGGTTGAGATGGAAAACATCCGAAAAGCCCACATCAAAGACGGCGTTGCCGTTACCCGTTTCGTATACTGGTTAAAGAAGAATATCGGTAAGATCCCAATGGATGAGGTTTCCGTTGCTGAAAAACTGGAATCCTTCCGGAAGGAGCAGGAAGGCTTTATTGAGCCAAGTTTCGGAACGATTTCCGCTTACGGCCCGAATGCTGCTATGTGCCATTATCAGGCAACGAAAGACAATTTCTCTGTTCTGCAGCCAAAAGGCATGTACCTAGTGGACTCCGGCGGACAGTATTATGAGGGAACGACCGATATTACCAGAACAATCGTAGTTGGACCGCTGACCGAGGAAGAAAAAGAACATTTCACCATCACTGCGATGGGAACCCTTCGTCTTGGAAATGCAAAATTCCTCCACGGCTGCATCGGTATCAACCTTGATTACCTTGCAAGACAGGCATTCTGGGAGAGAGGTCTTGACTTCAATCACGGAACCGGCCACGGTGTCGGTTATCTCTTAAATGTACATGAGCGTCCAAACGGTTTCCGCTGGAAAATGGTTCCGGAGCGGATGGAAAACGCCGTTCTTGAGGAGGGCATGCTTACTTCCGATGAACCGGGTATCTATATCGAAGGAAGCCACGGCATCCGTACTGAGAACCTGATGCTCTGCCGCAAAGCAGAAAAGAACATGTACGGCCAGTTCATGTGCTTTGAGTTCGTTACCATGGTTCCGATCGATCTTGACGGTATTGACACACAGTATATGACCGAAAAAGATGTGGAACTGCTGAACAACTACCACAAAGAAGTATATGAAAAGATTTCTCCTTATCTAGAAGGAGACGAAAAAGAGTGGCTGAAAGAAGCCACCCGCCCGATTTCCAAATAAGATGCAAAAACGCTGTTCTGTGTTTTGATGATACAGAACAGCGTTTTTTATTATAATACTTTCGATAAAAACTCTTTGAGCCGGGGATGCTGCGGATTTGCGAAGAACTCCTGCGGCGTATTCTCCTCCTGAATATTTCCCTCGTTGATAAAGATCACGCGGGTTGCCACTTCTCTTGCAAAACCCATTTCATGCGTTACGACAACCATCGTCATGCCTGATTCAGCAAGTTCCTTCATAATTTCAAGAACCTCCCCTACCATTTCCGGGTCGAGTGCGGAGGTCGGCTCGTCAAACAGCATGACATCCGGGTTCATCGCAAGGGCGCGTGCAATGGCGATTCGCTGTTTCTGACCGCCGGAAAGGCTTCCCGGGTAAGCATCTGCTTTATCCGGCAGTCCAACGCGGTTTAAGAGCTCCAACGCTTTTTTCGCTGCTTCTTCCGGTGTCATCAGCTTTAATGTCACCGGGGCGAGCATGATATTTTCCTTGACGGTTTTATGCGGAAACAGGTTGAACTGCTGAAATACCATTCCAATTCTCTGTCGTACATGGTCGATATCGGTTTCCGGCGCCGTGATGTCAACGCCCTCGAAATAAATTTTTCCGCCGGTTGGAATTTCCAGACGGTTTAAGGAACGCAGAAAGGTCGATTTTCCGGAACCGGAAGGACCGATGACAGCGACAACCTCTCCCTGACGGATCTCTGTACTGATCCCGTCCAGAACCTTATTATCCTCGAAGCTCTTCTGCAGATTTTCAACTTTGATTAATACTTTTTCATTAGTGGTCACTCTTACGCAGTCTCCTTTCCAGTTTTCCCATGAAATAGGTCAGAATCATAACAAGAATCAGATAAAAGATCGCTGCGGAAAGAAGCGGAACCAGTGCATCGTACGTACGGCTCTGTACCAGGGTCGCTGCCTTTGTAATATCAATGGTTCCGATATAGCCGATGATGGCAGTCTCTTTTAACAGCACGATCATCTCATTAATCAGCGCCGGAAGAACATTTTTAAACGCCTGCGGAATGATGATGAGACGCATGGTCTGTGCAGAATTTAAGCCAAGGCTTCGTCCTGCTTCCGTCTGTCCTTTGTCCACAGACATAATTCCGGAACGGAAAATCTCAGCAACGTATGCACCGGAATTGATACCAAATGCGATTCCGCCGATCACGATATTGTTCAGGTTTACGGTTGCAAAAATAACCGAATAGAAAAACAGGATCTGAATCATGGACGGCGTTCCGCGGATGATCGTCAGATAGACGCGCGCAACGATGTTCAGAAGTTTTAATTTACCGGTCTGCTCGTGTGTCGAGCGGATCAGTGCGATAAGAAGTCCGAGCACAACACCGATGCACAGCGCAAGCACCGTGACAAGCAGTGTCGTCTTCAGACCGGTCAGCCACCATTCTGTAGCACCATTGTCTACAAAGTAGCGGTTGAACTGATGATGTAAATTTTCCATATGACACATCTCTCCTTTGTGTTTTTAACTGCGGGATCTGCAACCGGCAGTTTCCTTACAGCGCAATCGAAAAACGAACGGCCGCGCCTTTTGTCTGGCGGACAGCCGCTCGTTTCTATCCCCTGATTCCAGATTGCCCCGTACTTCGTACTCTCGCAGTCCTTATCACTATGTTATTACTTTCTGACGATGACAACCTGTGTTGCATCTGCATAAGTATCCGTGAAATCAACGCTTTCTTCCCGTTCTGGAGTAACGGTCATTCCGGCTGCGCCGAAGTCTGCTTTTCCACTGTTGACAGATGCAAGGATGGTTTCAAATGACATATCCTCGATTTTCAGCTCATAACCAAGCTTGTCGCAGATTGCCTTGGAAATGTCGGCATCGATACCAACGATATCATTTCCCTCTTTGTACTCCCACGGCTCGAACTCAGCGTTGGTTGCCATGGTAAGCGTTCCGTTGGAACGGTCCACGTCTGCCGGGGACTCATACGGATGCTGGCCGACTTCATCACCAATGTAGTTGCTCATGATCTCATCAAGAGTTCCGTCCTCTTTCAGCTCTGCCAATGCAGTGTTGAACTCGTCTCTTAACTCATTTCCTTTTTTGAAGCACATCGCGTACTCTTCGGTATCAAAAATGCCTTCTACAATTTTCAGATCATCGTTTGCTGCAACGAATTTTTCTGCCGGCAGGGAATCGATGACAACACAGTCAATCTTTCCGTTTTTCAGTGCCTGAATAGCATCGGCGCCTTTGTTGTAACGCTGCATCTGGGAATCTGCATTAACGGCATCGCTCGCCTGAGAATCACCTGTTGTTCCGGTCTGTACACCAATCTTCAGATCTGCCAGATCCTCTACGGATGTTACTTCTACTTTCTTTGCGGTAGATGCAGAACTTCCGCAGCCTGCCATCGAAACAGCAAACAAAACGGACATTGCAAGTGCTGTTGCTTTTTTTGCAAAATTCATTTTCATAATAATCTCCTTCTCTCCTCATGTAATGTATATTTATTCACTTTCCCTTATTATAACAGCATCTTTCTGAAATGCAAGGAAAAACGGAAAAAAAGCAACAGAAATACAAAAGACAGCCCGGGGGTTCTTCCATGGCTGTCTTTCCGTTTTTGTATTCAGTCCGTATTTTTTCCGTCTGCTGCTGTGCAGCGCAGGATCCGCTGAATGCTCTTTTCCGATAAAGCATATTCCTCTGAGAGTTCGGAAACTCTGCTTCCGTTTTGATGTTTCTCGCAAATTTCCCGGCACCGGATGCTCCTTTGCCCATTCCTAGGCTTCCACACTGCTCCCGAAGAGCTTTAAGGCTTCCATCCCTTCCAGTCCCTCTGTATTTGTTCGTCGTCTACACAAATGATGTTCATCTGGTATCTCTCCTGCCTTGTCCTGTTCTAATTGCTTTTCATCCATTCTTCATAAATGGAGGCACTGTATCCCTGTTTCTTTTTACTCTGATACATTGCCCGGTCCGCCTTTCTGTACAGCTGGTCAAAAGAAACTTCTTCCGATGCCTCGCAGAAACAGGCACCCAGGCTGATTTCTATCTGCTTCCCCTTCATTTCCGCAATCGTAATCTGGCTGATGTTATAAAAAAGTCTTTCGAAAAATCTCTCTGCCGCCGCTTTCTCCCGCATTTCCGGCATAAAGACTGCAAACTCGTCACCCCAGAGACGAAAAGTCAAGGACTTTTTCATCAAATTCAAAAAGAAGTCACATTTTGCGGACTTCCTCACGAAGCATACGCTTGATTTTGTCCTCCATTGTCTCTTTTGCGGTCTGGCTGAAATGCACACGGACGATATAGGTGGTCTTGCCGATCTGCTTTCTGACAGTCGGGCAAGGGGTACTGTTGGTTGCGGTATTGTTCATTCAAAATCCTCCTGTAAATAAAAAATGCCCGGTGACTTTTCATCATCGGGCGGTGATCGGTATGAGGGAAGAAGGCAAGGCGGCAACATTAAGGTATCTATAAAAACCTTGCCGTCTTTGCCACGCTTGCCTTGTTCCTGTTATTAGTCTCGGAGATAGCAGACCCATGCTGTGCTGTCTTTCTCGGTCACAAGCCTGTCTCCGATACGGCTCTTTGCCGTTCTCATGGTGCGTGAGGAAATCCCACGCTCATTGACTGCCTTTTCCAGCTCTGCACTCGGCATACGCTTTCCGTTTGCAAGCAATTCCAGAATGAGCATTTGCGCCTGTGCGGTCTTGCTCTCGGTCTTTGCGGTGTCTGTCCCGGCAAGAAGCTCGTCAGCGGTAATGTCATAAGCCCCTATCCACTCAAAGCCTTTCTCGTCTCCCAGAGAAAAGGCAAGGGACTGTCCGGGCGGCGCAAGGGAGCTTTTCTCATGGATAAGTACCCTTGTTGTGGGGCTGTCCCTCAGCTTGCCGATAAAGAGCAGACTGCGGACTGCCGCCGTAATGTCGATAGACCCTAATCCCCGGTAGGTGCTTTGCGTTCCTGCGGCTTTGTTGAGGTGTCCGATCAGCACGATAGCGCACCCGGTAGCCTGTGCAATGTCTCCCAGACTGCGGAATATCGGGCGCACTTCATTTGCCCGGTTCATGTCCACATCTGCGCCCAGAAACGCCTGCACCGGGTCAATGATAACCAGCCTTGCGTTGTTCTCACGGATTGCCCTTGCTATGCGCTCATCGGCAAGGGTCAGCGGCGTGTCTCTATCGTCAATGACAAGTACTCTTTCAAGGTCTGCGTCCGCTTCCATCAGTCGGGGCTTGACGGTATCGCCCAGACCGTCCTCTGCGGTCTGGTAGATGATGTTGAAAGGCTCAAGGGACTCCATACCGGGTAAAGGCTTTCGGTTAGTGCAAGCCGCCGCAAGACGCATGGCAAAGTAGGTCTTGCCCTCGCCGGGGTTGCCCTGTATAATCGTCAGCTTTCCAAAGGGGATATAGGGAAACCATAGCCAATCCACGCTCGTCAGCTCCACATCTGCCATGCGGAGCATGGGAACAGGCTGGGCGGTGGGCAGCTCTCGCAGCGTGATTGTCTCGGCTATGAATTTGCGGCTGGGAATGTCCCCTTGCTGACGGAGAACATCGTTCCAGTCTTTCCTTGCCGGGACAAGGCGAATGACGGCGATCTCGCCGGGAATGTCCTGTGCCAGCCGGGTGCAGGCTTCACTTCCTGCGGTGTCGCTGTCAAGGCAGAGGAACACTTTTCGGGTGTCCTTGCGTTCAGAAAGAAAACGGTCAAGGGCTTTGCCTGAAACGCCGCCCAGGGCAAGGTAGCTCCTTGTCTGCCAGTCCTGCGGATAAAGGCAGATAAAGGACAAAAGGTCAATCGGTGCTTCAAAGACAAAGAGCTGGTTGCCGTTTCCCTCATAGTGGAACGGATAGGATTTGTCAGACCCGGCAATGTCCTGTCTGAATGGGTCTGCCGTTCCTCGCACATGGGCGTATCTCGGCGTACCGCTTCGGTCTCTGCCGACAAACACAACATTGTGCCGCTTTGCGTCCTCGTAAATATCCCCGGAAAGAAGAAAAGCCTCAACCAGTTTCGGGTTGAGACCTCGGCTTTCGCAAAGATATTGAATTGCTCTGTCGGCTGTTCTGTTGTGCAAGGGCAAGTGAAACGCTGTGGGCGGTGCTGTGCTGGCTTCGGTCTGCCCCTCGCCGCTTTCGCCGGTCAGGAGCTGGACGGCTTCGGGAAAGGATTTTCCGTAAAACTCCATGACAAAATCAATGGGATAGCCGCCCTTGCTCTGGCTATGACGAAACCACTTGTTTCCCCGGACGGTCAGGCTGTCATGTTCTTTCCAGCGGTATTCCCGTCCGCTTTTGATAAGCGTCTCTCCCTGTGTACGGAGAAAATCTTCCAGACTGACGGCGTTCGCCCGGTCAATCTGTGCTTGGGTGTAATTCATCGGGATAGTTCCTCCTTTTTGTGTTGTGTTTGGGGTCGATTTTGGAGCATTTGTTCCTCTGTGCGCTCGTTAAATCGGGCGGCAGTATCTACACATGACTTGACCTTCCAAAGGCGGTGTAAATCGTCTCTGACAGCCTTAAACTCGCCATAGGTGGTTTCGTGCGCCTGTTCCAGCTCGTCATACTCTTCGGTCAGCTTTTTCATATCCACCTTGCCGTCTGGGAACTCCCCAGTCAGCTTTCGTCTGGCGGCGTAGAACTGTTTCAGTTCCGCTTCATGCTCTGCCTTGTACTTGGCTCTGGGCTTCTCAAACTTGATTTTCTGCAAGCCGTCATAGACAGGCTTCAAGCTCTGGAAAGCGGCGGAGCTGTCATAGAGCTGCTTGATTGCTTTCATTCGGGTGTTCTGTTCGTCCAGCGTTTTCTTCAAGCTCTCTGTGGCAGCACTGTGTTCGCTGACACGGCGTTCCAAATCCTCAAGGGAGTAAATGCCGTTTGCCCGGAGATAATTGAAAGTCTCGTTCATCTCCTTTAGGTTGCTGATTTTACCTTTCTGGGAATACGCCCCGGCTTTGCGCTGGGTGTAATAGGCGTTCAGCAGAGAAACAAGGTCGGGTGCCTGCGGCTTGGCAAGCTCCGCTTTTGCTTCGGCAATCCAATCGAACAGGAGAGCGATTTTCTTCTTGATGTCCCGGATTACGGCGTTGGTGGCTTTAATCCAGCGGTTGAACTCGCCCTTTTCGGTGCGGATGCCTTTCTTCTCCATCGCCCGGACGGTTGCGCCCTCATGGACGGTGGGAAGAAGCTCTACGCCCTGACGCTCATAGCTTCGGTGGTCGATACGAACATCAAGACCTTTTTCCGCAAACTTGGCGTTGCATAGTTCCGCCCATGTCTGACGCCAATGTTCCAGCGTTTCGGGACTGCCCCAGTCGGTAGTGGGAACGGCGTTGAACACAAACTTTCCGTCTGCGTCTCGGATACGGTTGCCGTCCTCGTCCAGCTCATACACCCGGCGTTGCTTTAGTCCCCATTTGCCGTTCTGCTCGATGGGGCGGATGGGGCAAAGCACATGAAAATGCGGATTGGGTATGCCGCCGTCCTCCCGGTCTGGCTGGTGTACGGCGAAGTCAACCACCATGCCCCGGCTCACAAAGTTCTCCAATAAAAATTGCCTTGCAAGAGCGATGTTTTCCTC
>NZ_QTVL01000023.1:0-25303 GCF_003460565.1 Blautia sp. AF32-4BH
CGGGGGACTTCACAGGACTTAAAGGCAGTCAGCGAAGCCCTGTCCTATCTCCGGCAAAAGGGGCTTTCCACTGTGGAGGACTTAGAAGCGTTTCTGGAATCTTCCGGGAAATCAGCCGCAGATTACCGCAGTCAGATGAAGCCAAAGGAAGCCCGCAGCAAAGTGATTGACGGGATTCTTGCCAGCCGGACAGACTGCAAGGAATGTAAGCCTGTCTATGAGAAGTACCAGAAGATATTTTTCAAGAAAACAAAGGAGAAATTCAAACAGGAATACTCGGAGGTTGCCCGGTATGCGAAAGCCGCCGCCTACCTTGCCAAGCACCCGGACGATAAGGACAGTACCCAAAAGGAGCTGCAAGAGGAGCAGGAAACGCTTCTGGAAGAAATTGCAGCCCTGAAAACACCGCTGACCGAGGTACAGGAGGATTTGAAGAAGCTGCGGGACATTCGCTACTGGGTACGGAAAGCCACCCCCGGCACAGAAGAAAGCAAAGAGCCGCCCAAGAAACAGCCTATCAAAGAAGTCTTGCAGGATAAGGCTGACGAGAAAAAAGCACAAAGAACTGTCCCGGCACAGACGAAACACAAACAACAGGATATGGAACTTTAACAGGCACTTGCCATTTTCAATCAGAGAATGTCAGGTGCTTTTCTTATTTTCAAGGAGGGATAGATTTGAATGTATTTGAAGCTGTGAAGCAGTCCGTCACAACAAGACAGGCTGCGGAGCATTATGGAATCCATGTAGGTCGGAACGGGATGGCTTGCTGCCCGTTCCATAACGATAAAACCCCAAGCATGAAGCTGGATCGGCGTTACCACTGCTTCGGCTGCGGTGCGGATGGGGATGTGATTGATTTTGCCGCCGCCCTGTATGGGCTGGGAAAGAAAGAAGCCGCCGTACAGCTGGCACAGGACTTCGGGCTTTCCTATGAGGACTGGAAACCGCCGGGAAAGGCAAAAAAGCCCAAGCCCCGGCAGAAATCCCCGGAGGAACAGTTTCAGGAAGCAAAAAACCGCTGCTTCCGTATTCTTACCGATTATCTTCACTTGCTTATGGCATGGAGAACGGACTACGCCCCGCACTCCCCGGAGGAAGCCTTTCATCCCCGGTTTGTGGAAGCCTTACAGAAGCAAGACCAAGTGGAATATCTGCTGGATGTGCTGCTGTTCGGGGAGACAGAGGAAAAAGCGGCTTTGATTACGGATTACGGAAAGGATGTGATACAGCTTGAACAGCGAATGGCAGAGCTTGCAGCCGCAGACGCAGCAAGAACTAAAAAACACCATGAACGCCATGCAACCGCCCCAGAGCATTGAGGAAATCAAGGCGGGGCTGGAAATCACCGAGAAAGGCGGTGTCCGTCAGAGCATCCGGAACTGCCTGACCGTATTCCAGCGTGACCCTCTGCTTTCCGGGGCTATCGCATACAACATCCTAACTGACCGCAAGGACATCATAAAGCCCATCGGCTTCCACAGAGAAAGCACCGCCCTGAACGATACGGACATGAAATATCTGCTTCTCTATCTGGAAGAAACCTACGGGCTTACCAATGAGAAAAAGATTGATAACGCCATCGGGATTGTGGCGAATGAAAACAAGTACCATCCCATCCGGGACTACCTAAGTGCCCTTGTGTGGGACGGGACAGAACGAATCCGTTTCTGTCTGCGGCACTTTCTGGGGGCTGACGCAGACGATTACACCTATGAAGCGTTGAAGCTGTTCCTGCTGGGTGCAATCTCACGAGCCTTTCAGCCGGGGTGTAAGTTTGAAATCATGCTCTGTCTGGTCGGAGGTCAGGGGGCTGGCAAGTCCACCTTCTTCCGTCTGCTGGCAGTCCGGGACGAGTGGTTCTCCGATGATTTGCGGAAGCTGGACGATGACAATGTGTACCGCAAGCTGCAAGGTCACTGGATTATCGAAATGTCGGAAATGATGGCAACCGCCAACGCCAAGAGCATTGAGGAAATCAAGTCATTTTTAAGCCGGCAGAAAGAAGTTTACAAGATACCCTATGAAACCCACCCGGCAGACCGCCCCCGTCAGTGCGTGTTTGGCGGCACTTCCAATGCCCTTGACTTCCTGCCCCTTGACCGTTCCGGCAACCGCCGCTTTATCCCCGTCATGGTGTACCCGGAGCAAGCCGAGGTTCACATTTTGGAGGACGAAGCTGCTTCCAGAGCCTATATCGAGCAGATGTGGGCGGAAGCGATGGAGATTTACCGAAGCGGCAGGTTCAAGCTGGCTTTCAGCCCCACCATGCAACGGTATCTCAAAGAACACCAGCGGGATTTTATGCCGGAGGACACCAAAGCCGGAATGATACAGGCGTATCTTGATAAGTACACCGGGAGCATGGTCTGTTCCAAGCAGCTTTACAAGGAAGCCTTGAACCACACCTTTGACGAGCCGAAGCAATGGGAAATCCGGGAAATCAACGAGATTATGAACCAGTGCATTTCTGGCTGGCGGTACTTCCCGAACCCAAGAATGTTTTCCGAATATGGCAGACAAAAGGGCTGGGAGCGTGAAAACCCGGCAACGGACTCCGGCAACCCGTCTGAAAAAACGATGGACGGTTTTGTGGAGGTCGCAGAACAGATGGAGCTTCCATTCTGAAAAGGACAGCCCGTTGCACCCCCTGTTGCTATCCCGTTGCCGAGCCGGTTGCCGGGGGAAATCCCATAACTGCGGGCTTTTCTCCCTTATAACAACCAAAACAACAGAAAAATAAAAGAAAAGTATAAATAGTAAGTAATGCCAGACTGAGATTGTTTGCAAGGTCTTTTGAAGCCCGTTGCCGGACTTCGTTGCCGACACCCTCTGTCTGGCTATTTTCATGTATGGAGGATAACTGCCTATGGCAAATAATAAGATGAATATAGAAGGAAAAAATTACTCGGATATTCCGGTGTGGCGTAGATATACGCTTACCATTGAGGAAGCAGCCAGATATTATCATATCGGCGAAGGAAAATTGAGAACGCTTATTGACACACATCCCAATGAAGATTTTTATGTGATGAACGGCAATCGTGCCCTCATTAAGCGTGAGAAATTTGAGAGGTATCTGGATCAGGCTACGGCTGTGTAAACAGAGCTGACAGATTTACCAATTTCACATGATATAACTATGCGGAGAGCCGGATTTGTGCTATGATAAGAGTGCAAGTCTGGCTCTCTTTTTTTGAAAGGAGAGTTCACGATGAGTGAGAAAAGACGAGATAACCGTAATCGGATTTTGCGAGAGGGCGAGTACCAGCGTAAGGATGGGAGGTATCGGTTCCGCTATATTGATGAGGACGGAAAAGAGAAAAATGTATACAGTTGGCGTTTGGACAAGAATGACCCAATGCCAAAGGGGAAGAAACGGGAGCTTTCCCTGCGTGAGAAAGAAAAACAGATTGAAGCAGATTTGTTTGACCGTATTGTAACAAATGGTGGCAACTATACTGTATTGGAGCTGGTAGAAAAGTATGTTTCATTGAAAACAGGAGTTCGTCACAATACGGTTGCCGGATATAAAACGGTCATCAATATGCTGAAAAAAGAGAGTTTTGGGAATCAGCGAATTGATAAGGTGCGTTTGTCAGACGCAAAAGCATGGCTGATTAAGCTCCAGCAGATAGATGGACGGGGATACAGTTCCATTCATTCGATCAGGGGAGTTCTCAGACCGGCATTTCAGATGGCAGTAGATGATGACCTGCTTCGTAAAAATCCATTTGAATTTGAGCTTGCCTCCGTCATTGTCAATGATTCTGTTACCAGAGAAGCGATCACCCGAAAGCAGCAGAGAGATTTGTTGAAGTTTATTGAAGATAAACATTTCAGCAGATACTATGATGCAATCTATATTCTTTTTCACACAGGGCTTCGTATCTCAGAGTTCTGTGGACTGACGGTTTCAGAAATCGAGTTTGGAGAAATGCGTATTAAGGTAGACCATCAGTTACAGCGTACTGCACAGATGCAGTATGTAATTGAAGAGCCAAAAACTGACAAAGGCATCCGCTATGTGCCGATGACGGAAGCTGTCGCAGCGTGTTTTCGCAGAATCATTGCCAACCGCAAGACACCAAAAGTTGAACCGATGGTGGAAGGATATGCAGGATTTTTGTTTCTGGATAAAAACGATATGCCGATGGTTGCCCTTCACTGGGAAAAGTATCTGGAGCATATCATTCAGAAATACAACAGGATTTACCGTATCCAGATGCCGAAAGTTACCCCTCATGCGTTGAGACATACGTTCTGCAGTCGATGCTTTGAAAAGGGAATTACCCCAAAGGTTGTTCAGCAGCTCATGGGACATGCTCATTATTCCACAACAATTGATATATACACACATATATCAGAAGAGATGATGGGAAATGAATTGGAGAAATTCAAAGTAGCAATGAATGCCTGATGGACGGCTGCTTACGAAGAGAAGTTTTCGTAAGACTTCGTAAAATAAATCCTACGAAAATGATAAAAACCTTTACGAAAATAATGACAAGGCGGGTATCGGGGGTAGAAAAATAGTAAAAAAGTTGTACGAAAAAAAGCTTCGTAAAATAAAAATGAAATGAAGCAAAGCTGCTAGTGGAAAACACGAAAATAGTCAGTAAGTAAGCCACTTTTGAGGGTTGAGTCCAAGAGGCTCAGGTTCAAGAAGTTGCAAAACAGATGGGCATGTAAGCGAAGCTTGCACTTCAAATTAAATAAGATTTTTTAAAGGCTCTGAAAGCCTTATAAACACTTTATTCTCTGGTGATTATAAGTTTTTCGGAGCTTTTTTCTATGGAAAAAGGGAAATATAGGCAGTCTGTACCACCTGCATCCTGCAATTTTTTTCGTAGATTACTGATGTGCTTCTTAAGCGAACGTTCTGTGCAGTCTTGTGTATCCAGGCTTAAGTGACCGATCGACAATGACTGTCTCTCTGTCTGTATTTCATTTCCGAAGCTGAACAGTAATCCGTGCAAGAAGTTCTTTTATTTCAAACGGTTTGGTCATATAGTCAGCAGCATCACCGAGCAAAAGATTCAACATCAATCTTGGCACTGAGGACAATTACAGGAACATTCTGAATCTAGGGCAGAACTTCTGCCAGCATATCTCCAATCGAAATATCATCATCAATAATTTCTATGGTTTTCATTTTTTCCTCATTTTCTCCAATTATGGATTGCGGTGTGATCATTGGAACACAGCTTGCCATCTGTCTCTTGTTGCGGGAAAAATTATTATCAGACATATAAACGCAGGATCAAGTTTCAGAGGTGGTGTTTAAAAACTCCCCGATGAGTATCGGGGAGAAATATTATTCGTATAGAGTTACCAGAAATTCAGAAGGAAAAAAAACCGATACACAGATGAATCGTCTTTACTTAGAATAAGTTTGCATGAATCAACCGGTTACGAATCTGTGGTCCCAATATCATAGCAAGAACCATTTTGATTAAATCTCCCGGAATAAACGGGATGACACCTGCCATCAATGCGGCCAACAGATCCATGTGTGCTTCATATGCCAGACATGCAGTACCAAAGGCATAGCATACAACATGATAAAGCAAAGCAATCTGTTATTAATCTTGCGGTTAATTACCATTCCTGCTATGATAGCCATTGGAATAAATCCAATAAGATAACCGCCTGTCGGTCCAAACAGTTTTCCAGGACCACTGGTAAATCCGGAAAATACAGGAACTCCCACCAGTCCGATCAGTAGATACACCAGATAGCTGATGGTCCCTCTTTTTACCCCCAACATATACAGTACAAAATAAATAGCCAAGTTCGTCAGTGAAATCGGTACCGGCCCGATTGGCAGTGAAAAAGGTGCCAGCACACAGATTACTGCGGTCATTACTCCAATCGCAGCAATCTGCTGAATGGAAAATTTTTCTTTTGTATTAACTGTAAGATTACTCATTTTTTTAAGCCATCTTCCTGTGATAATTTCTTTCACAAGGTTTCTCATAATCCCTACTCCGAAGCTGTAATAAACCATCTAATGTAATTCGATTTTATCATTGACTTGGAGAAATAGCAAGTTGATTGAGGAGTGACCAGGGTCACCCTGCCCCGCTATACATGCATCAGTTTTTTCCGAAACTGCGAAGGCGAACAGTGGTTATACATCTGAAAACTCCGATTAAAATTACTGACAGAAGAGAATCCCGAGGCCAGTGCAATATCAGTGATTGAGATTTTGGAATCGGTCAGCAGTTCTTCTGCGTGGCGGATACGCTGGCGTGTGAGGTATTCTTGGAAGGTTATTCCTGTAAATTCTTTAAAAAGTCTGGAAAAATGATATTTACTGAATCCTGCGATTTCTGCAGCCTGTTCAAGTGTCAGATTTTCCCGAAATGAGGTATCGATATACTGACAGACCGTTGTGAATTTTTCCATGTATTCTCTGCGGGAGGAAAAGGATACATCGGTAAATCGAGGAGTATGTTCGAAATTATGGCGTACTAGCAGAAGAACAATCTGAATAACAGCAGAGGATACCCAGGTATCGGCCAGATAATTACTTTTTTCAGCCTCCCGGATGATTTCCTTGAATTTTGCAGACACTTCCTGAAAGAGTTCCGGACAGGAAGCCGGCGTAAGGCAAACAGCTTCCGGTAACAGCAGCAGTGCGCTTCCCATACCGGGTATAGAATAAAAAAGCGACAATGGTGCCTGAAAAATCAGGCGCTTACCGGTGGCAGGCGCCTGCAGTGAATGAATTTCCCCACTGTTGATAAATAACAGATCAAGGGGATTTAGTGTGTAGCACTCATTTCCTATTACGGCCTGATAGCCGTTTTCTAAAGGCATGATAATTTCAATACTTGTATGCCAGTGTGGCGGATAATCTTCAGTCTCCTGATTTTTCATCAATCGAAACTGTGAAGAACCATATGCAATCGTTTCTTTCATTCCTTTGAGATCTTCAATCATAGTAAAAGATAATCCCTTTCAAAAATAGCAAAATATAGGAAAAGTATAGCAAGAATCAATAAGGAAAACAATAGATTCTTTTTTATAATATAGAAAATGAACAAAAAAGGAGATTACTTATGGCTAAAACATTTAGAGAACGGGCGGAAGAACTTGTAGCACAGATGACGCTGGAGGAGAAGGTTTCCCAGACACTTCACGGAGCGGCAGAAATCGAGAGACTGGGAATTCCCAAATATAACTGGTGGAATGAGGCACTTCACGGAATTGCTAGAACGGGAACAGCGACATTATTTCCACAGGCAATTGGTCTGGCTGCATCTTTTGATGAAGAACTGGTTGCGGAGATGGCTGATATCATTGCCACTGAAGGACGTGCAAAATATAATATGCATGTGAAATATGGTGACAGAGACATCTATAAAGGCTTAACATATTGGGCACCTAATGTAAATATTTTCCGTGATCCGCGCTGGGGAAGAGGTCATGAAACGTATGGTGAGGATCCCTATCTTACATCACGCCTGGGCGTGCGGTTTATTCAGGCACTTCAGGGAGATGATCCTGTATATATGAAGGCAGCAGCCTGTGCAAAGCATTTTGCTGTACATTCCGGACCGGAAGGAGAGAGACATTATTTTAATGCTGTTGCATCCAAACAGGATATGTATGAGACTTATCTGCCGGCATTTAAAGCCTGTGTGCAGGAAGGAAAAGTAGAAGCTGTGATGGGTGCATATAACAGGACAAATGGAGAACCATGCTGCGGCAGTAAGACACTTCTGCAAGATATTTTGAGAGAAGAATGGGGATTTGAGGGGCACGTTGTCAGTGACTGCTGGGCAGTGCGTGATTTCCATGAAAATCATCATGTAACAAATGCACCGGTGGAATCCGTAACGATGGCTATGAATCACGGTTGTGACTTGAATTGTGGTTGTACATACCCTCATCTGGTTCAGGCAGTACGTGAAGGAAGAGTTGATGAAAAACGAATCAATGAGGCGGTCATCAATCTTTTCACCACACGTATGAAGCTTGGTATGTTTGAAGAACCGGGAACAGTTCCATTCGATAGTATTCCTTATACAGAAAACGACACACCGGAACATAACCGTATAAACGAAAAGATTTCTGAAAAAACTCTGGTTCTTCTGAAAAATGAAGGAGGACTTCTTCCTCTGAATAAGAATAATATGAAAACCATCGGAGTCATCGGGCCAAATGCCAATAGCAGAGCAGCACTTGTGGGTAACTATGAGGGAACTGCTTCCCGTTATGTAACCGTTCTTGAAGGAATTCAGGATTATGTAGGCGATGATGTTCGTGTCATGTACTCGGAAGGATGTGCTTTATTTAAAGACCGTGTCTGTGTTCTCTCAGAACCAAACGATCGTCTGGCTGAAGTGAAAGGCGTATGCGAGGCCAGTGATGTGGTTATTGTCTGCCTTGGATTGGATGCTACACTGGAAGGTGAAGAGGGCGATACAGGAAATGAATTTGCCAGCGGTGACAAACCGGATCTGAACTACCCGGGGCTGCAGAATGAAATCCTCAAAGCGGCATATGAAAGTGGAAAACCGGTGGTTCTCGTTTCATTGACCGGAAGTGCTATGGATCTTAGCTGGGCTGACGAGCATATTCCGGCTATCGTACAGGCATGGTATCCTGGATCAAGAGGTGGAGAGGCTGTGGCACGTTTGTTGTTTGGAGAGTGTTCACCGGAAGGTAAACTGCCGGTAACCTTCTATCGTTCCGTGGAAGAACTGCCGGAGTTTACGGATTATTCCATGAAAGGAAGAACTTACCGTTATATGGAACAGGAAGCGTTATATCCCTTTGGCTATGGACTGTCATATACAGAGTTCAGTCTGTCAGAACCTGAGATTACAGTTTACGAAGGAGATAAGGTGTCCGAAACAGGAATCATCAGAAAGGGTACAGGAATGACTGTACGGACAGTGATTCGAAATATCGGTAAGATGGCCGGAGGAGAAACCGTACAGGTTTATGTAAAATCCTGCTGTGACGGAACTCCAAATCCCCAGTTAAAGGCTTTGAAAAAGGTATTTCTGAATCCGGGCGAGGAGCAGGAAGTCGTTCTGACTTTAAAACCGGAAGCTTTCGAACTGTTTGATATCGATGGCGCTGCACAGATTCTATCCGGTGAATACTGTGTTTATACAGGCACTTCACAGCCGGATAAAAGAAGTAAGACCCTGACAGGAAAAGGTGGATTTGTCAATACATTCGCAGCTGAAGTGTAAAACTGCGGTCTGGAAAGGAGCATGGGAAAAGTGATGAGATTATCTTCGTTAATCAGTGACGAGATGATTCTCCAGCGAGATGTAGAAAACAGTATCTGGGGATATGGTGAAAAGGGAAGAACGGTAGAACTGTCTTTTGAAAATTTTCAGGTTAAAACCATCTGTGCTGATGACGGATACTTTGAATTGATGATACCGGAAATGCCTGCCGGCGGTCCGTGGGAGTTCAGGATGACAGATGGGGAAGAAGAACTTGTGATTCATGATGTACTGTTTGGTGATGTATTTCTTCTGGGATGGCAGTCTAATATGGAACTGCCCATTGAGCGGGTGATGGACCGGTATGCAGATGAAATTCTGCATACTTCAGAGGATGAAATCCGTATGTTCGAAGTCCCCAAGGAATATGTATTTGGAGAAAAACGTCAGGAATTGGAAAAGGGCTGCTGGATTAAAGCGAAGGGAGAAGAACTGCAGCTGTTTAGTGCTGTGGGATATTTTGCTGCAAAAGAAATTCATGATAGGGAAAGAATACCGGTTGGACTTCTGCAGACTGCTGTGGGAGGTACACCGGTGAAATCCTGGTGTAGCGAGGAGACTGTTACAGCTCTGGGTTATGATGCTGTGGAGATTCAAGAATGCCGGCAGAAGGAATATCCGGAAGCAACCATCAAAGCGGAGGAAGAAAGAGAGCTTTGGTGGAGAAAAGAGGCGTTGAAAGAATCGGGTATGGATTATGCGGCAGATAATAAGGGCAGTTTTTGTATTCCTGGTTTCTTTGAAAATACTGTGTTGGATCAGTTTTATGGAGGATTGCGCTTTACAAAAACTTTTGTGCTGGATGAAAAAGATAAACCGGAAAAAGGAAAAGCTATTCTTTATTTCGGTGCTATGATTGATGCAGATAAGATTTTAATTAATGGCACATTGATCGGAGAGACGGAATACCAGTACCCACCCAGAATTTATCGGATACCGGAGGGAATTCTTCATGCAGGAGAGAATATCATCGAAGTTAAATTGATGGTTTTCAGACAGGAAAGAGGATTTGTACCTGGAAAGGTGTATGAACTTTGTTATGGCAGCAATCTGGAGAAAAAGGTATCTCTTTCCGGTGACTGGAATTATGAAATCATCCACCGGATGGAATCGCTGCCGCAGATGACATTTTTCCAGTTTAAAGCATGTGGACTTTATCAGGGAATGCTCTATCCCATCAGAAGATGGAAAATCAAAGGATGTTTCTTCTATCAGGGTGAATCCAATACCGGGCGGCCGGAAACCTATGAGGAGGAATTTAGCACGATGATCGAGGAATGGAGAACCCTCTGGCAGATGCCGGATATGCCGTTCATTTTTGTGCAGCTGGCAGGATTTTCTGATGGAAAACTTCATACGGACGGCATACAGTGGGCAAGACTTCGTGAGGCTCAGAGAAAAACAGCCGGTTTGCCGTATGCCATGATGGTACAGGCTTATGACTTGGGAGAATACAACGATCTGCATCCTACCGATAAGAAAACAGTCGGCGTACGTGCGGCACTTGCGGCAGAAACATTAATTTATGGCAGAAACGTATCATACCGAAATCCGGAGCTTGCTGCAGCCATTAGAAATACTGGAAGTATAAAGTTTGTTTTCGAACCGTCAGGCATTGTATTGCATACAGAGAAAAGAACTCTGGATCTGAAAGAAGTACCAGGAGTTTCTCTGCGACAGGATAAGAATGAACCGGTCAGAGGTTTTGATATTATTTGTAAAGATGGAAGCCGTAAAGCAGCCGAGGGAAAACTGACAGGAGAAAATACTGTCGAAGTATCCATAACGGAAGATACCGTTGGAGTATCCTATGCATGGAATGACTGTCCGTGGGAAGCAAATTTATACAGCGATGAGGAATTGCCGGTAGTTCCTTTCCAGATTATATTTCAGGAGATATCATAAGAAATGAAAATATTTGATGGTGGGTACTGTGTACCGTTTCTAGTAGAGTAAGATGCTTATGAGGATGTAAAAATGAAGATGGCTGCCGATATCCGGTGAGAATGTATGTGGAACCTTTTGGAAAACCTCGCCTGATGGTTTCACGTACAGATGATGACAGAATCCTTGTGAAAAATTATGGGGTCTGTGAATCACTGGAAATCCGAGATTTTCTCTATGCGGGAAACCGTGAGGTTATCATTGAAGTGGCGAATGACGGTGAGGGTTCTTTTCTCTGTGAAATAGAAGCAGAACCCTGCAAATGGCTGAAACTGGAAATGAGCAGCAGAGAGGTAAAAGATCAGGAAATTCTCAAGCTGATTTGCTGCCTGGGCAGTTCCGGAGAACTATCTGGCGGGAAATCCGGATGATGATTTCTGGGCTGTGGGTATTATAGAACAGGTTCATAAAACCTGCGTACCGATTTCACTGCACAAAGGATTCAATGAAGTGCAAATAGAATTTTTAAGCAAAATTTTTGCAGTAGAGAAAATAGTTTTCTATAGGGAAGGCACCGTCCCCCGGATCTCATGTATGGGTCCGACAGAAAGCTGGAAGAGATAGTTCTGGATGTTTGGAACATAATATGGTATGATGGCTACAGGAGGGCAGCGTATGAAGAGACTGATTGATAGATTAGAAAATACCATGAATGACTTTAACCTGAAGAAAAAGCTTCATATTCTGTATATCTATTGTATGCTGATACCACTTATCATTACAGACAGTGTTATTCTATTTATTGTGGTTCAATCCGAGAGAGTGGAGCAGCGGCATGTGATGGAAAATGATGCAAGTGCTGTTATATATAATCTTTCCCGGGAAGTGGAAAATGCCGCAATGAAAGCAAAAAATATTTATATGAACGGGTATATCGAGGAGTTTTTGAATCGACAGTATGAGACTCCTCTGGATTATGTGACGGGACATCAAGCATTTATGAAGAATTCACTGTTTGAGACCAGTATGGGTACGGATAATACAGTGGTTACGATTTATGCGGACAATGATACTATTATCAATGGCGGACATTTCATCCGTCTGTCTGATGTGCGTGAGACAGAATGGTATAGATATTTGCAGGAAGCGGGAAATAATTCAGTATTGTATTTTTATTATGACCAGTGGAAAAGTTCTGCAGTGCAGCCGCGGCGCAGCGTGTTATTTATCAGAAAACTAAATTTTTCCGGACAGGACAGCTGTGAAAAAATAGTGACGATTGAAATGGATTACAGTAGTCTTGTACGCAATCTGGATAATATGAATTATGAGTCTGAGATCTATATATGTAAAGATAATCAGATTTTGCTTTCTAATAACGGATATAATCAGCCAGGGTGGCCTTTTAGCGAATGGAAGGAAAACATACAGCCGGATTATCAGAAAGAATACAGTGCTTATGGAGAACATCTACAGATTGCAGTCTGTAAAAGAAGTCGTGGGATACGGGCACAGATATGGAATCATATGCCGTTGATTGTTTTTCTGGTGTTGATTAATACGGTGATGCCGTGGATTCTGATGCGGCTTATTAATCGTTCTTTTACTGCCAGGGTGGAAGAATTGAGCAAAGCATTTGATCACGTAGATGCGGATCATCTTCAGGAAATCTCATATGTGCGGGGGAAAGATGAAATAGGCAGTCTGATGCTCAATTATAATCACATGGCATCCCGCCTGAATGATCTGATTCAGACGGTGTATAAGGATCGTCTGAGAGAACAGGAGATGGATATTGCCAGACAGAATGCAGAACTTCTGGCACTGCAGAGTCAGGTGAATCCTCACTTCCTGTTTAATGCCCTGGAGAGCATTCGGATGCACAGTATCTTAAAGAAAGAGTATGAAACTGCGGATATGGTGGGAAAACTGGCCGTGATGGAACGTCAGAATGTGGATTGGAGTACAAATTTTGTCAGAATGAAAAAGGAACTGGAATTCGTGGAGGCATATCTGGGACTTCAAAAGTATCGTTTTGGAGACAGGCTTTCCTATGAGCTGGACATAGAACCGGAATGTGAGGATATTCAGATTCCAAGACTGACTGTCGTAACTTTTGTGGAAAATGCATGTGTGCACGGGATTGAGAGTAAAACAGCTTCCTGCTGGATTTTTGTCCGGGTTTATCGTAAACATGAGGATATCTGGATCGAAGTGGAGGATACCGGAAGCGGTATGGATGAGGACAAAGTGGCTGAAATAAAGGAAAAGATGTGTAATGCAAGCATCGAGAAACTAAGAGAAAAGGGGCGTGTAGGTATTATCAATGCCTGCCTCAGACTGAAAATGATAACGGATAACAAAGTGTGTTTTCATATAGAGAGTGAAGTAGGAATCGGTACTACTATTCAGATCAGGATGCCGATAGACGCTCTGGATGATAGAATACAGATGCACAGATAAGACTTCAACAGGGGTCTTGGGAATGGAAAAGAAACAAAGGAGATAAGAACATGCTGCGGGTTTTGCTGGTTGATGATGAACCTTTTATTGTACAGGGGCTTATGGTGTTTGTTGACTGGGAACAGGAAGGGTATGAGATTGTATATACTGCTGCCGATGGAGCAGAAGCACTTACATATCTGAAAGAGCATAAGGTGGATCTGGTCATTTCAGACATTAAGATGCCGGTAATGAGTGGACTAGAACTTTTGGAGACAATACGCAGAGAAAATATTTCAGATGCTTATTTTATAATTTTAAGTGGTTACAGTGATTTTTCCTATGCACAGCAGGCAATTCGTTATGAATGTATGGAATATATTCTGAAACCGGTGGAAAAAGAGGAGCTTTTGGGTGTACTGCGCAGAGTAGCCAAAGTGTCAGAAGCTGCCAGGGAAAATGAAAAGAAAAAACAAAAGCTGGAACATGAATATTTGACCAGAAATATTATTGCTCTTCTCTGTGGAAAGTATGACACGGTGAATCTGGAATATATAAAAAGTCACATGAATCTTTCTGACAGTGTCAGATATGTTTATTTGGAACCCTATGATATAGGAGACATGTCCGAACAGGAGGATGGGGAATACTGTCTGATTCAGAGAAAACTGCATCAGGCCTGTCAGGATTTCCTGAAAGAAGACAGCAGTCACTGTTTCTTTGATGTGTCCTGGAATGAGAAGAATTACGATATAGGTTTTATTTACTGTGATTATATGGCGAAGAACCGGGCAATCAGTGAAGTTGAGTATCTGAGCGACTTTCAGGAGAGTCTTGAACTGGCAATTCAGCGTCCTGTAAAATTGCTGGCGGGTAAAAAAGTATCAGACATTTCTGGACTCGCAAAATCCTATAGTACCGCCTGTGTATTGAACTCTCTGGAAGCATTCCGTGCAAAAAAGAAAATGTATTTTTATGAAGAAGAGGTACAGATTCATAATGGGGGTATTATCCTGTGCAAACAGAGCCTGGATGCGTTGATATCAGCCATTGAGCAAAACGATAAGATACAGATCCGTAAATGTGTGGAAAATCTGTATGAAGAAATGCGGCAGATGGGACTTGCCGCAGATACAGTCAATCTTAACATTAATTATTTCCTGTTTCAGCTGATTTATCTGGCAACTGAGCAGGATGATTGTGTCGATCAGAAAGAAATTCTACATTTCATTGGTGAAAGCACATTTGAAGAGGGAGTCACCAGAGGCAGCAGTGTGCATATGGTGCGTTTTGCTCTGGAGTATGCAGAATATCTGGCTCAGCTTCGCAAAAATATTTCCAGGGGAGGCGTAATTAGAGATGTTGAGAAAGAAATACGCGAAAATTATGCAGAGAATCTTACTTTGAGAGAATTGAGTAAAAAGTACTATGTGAACAGTGCTTATCTGGGACAGATATTCCGGAAAAAGTTCGGACAGTCATTTAAAGAGTATCTGAATAACTATCGGATGGAGCAGGCAGTTCAGAGACTGTTGTATACCAGTGATAAAATCTATCAGATTGCTCTGGATGTGGGATATAAAGACTGCGATTATTTTATTAACCGTTTTATTGCGGCAAAGGGATGCACACCTGCAAAGTTCCGCAGACAGGGCGGAGTATTGAAAAACTGAGAAAATGGAAGAAATTTTCCAACTGAAAAAAGACAGGATAAATGATAGGGTTCTATAATTTGTCCTGTCTTTTTGTATGCTTTGTCCGGTTGAGGTTTTTTTTGTAGAAGGTACAATATAGTTACTTGATAAGTCGTATTTGTTCTGCAGACGAATAGGAAAATATTTATAGTATCAAAAGAAATAGGAGGATGGAGTCTATGAAAAGAAAAAGTTTAATATCCCTTATGCTGTTAGCGGCGGTGTCCATGGCGGCCTGTGGCAAAGCAGAAACAGACACAGGTGCAGAGTCATCTGATGGCGAAGTAAAAGAATTTACTGCATTCTTTGCAGTTCCCGGTACAGAAATCAATGATGATAATGAAATTCAGCAGAAAATTGCTGAGATTACAGGTGCTAAATGTAAAGAGACATGGCTTACAGGACAGACTGCTGAGGAAGCTGTAGGAACCTTGATCGCCGGTGGTGAGTATCCGGATTTGATTGATGGTGGAGATGGTATGGCTCAGCTCTATGATGCCGGTGCCTTGGTTGCTTTGGATGACTATATTGATCAGTATCCGAACATTAAAGAGTTCTTTACAGAGGAAGAATGGGATAAACTTCGCCAGGAGGATGGACATATTTACTGGATTCCACAGTTCAGTAATATTTACGGTGAGGAAAAAGCAACAACACACAATGATGAAGCATTCTGGATTCAGACTCGAGTTCTTGAATGGGCAGATTATCCGGATATTCAGACCATGGATGAGTATTTTGATCTGATTGAAAGATACTATGAGGCCAATCCTACAATGGAAGATGGTACAACCAATATTCCATACACAATCCTCTGTGATGACTGGCGTTATTTCTGTCTGGAAAATGCACCTCAGTTCCTGGATGGATATCCAAATGATGGAAGTGTTATGGTAGATACGGAAACCTTGCAGGTCATTGATTATAATACAACACCTACAGCTAAGAGATACTTCGGAAAATTGAATGAAGAATTCAAGAAAGGTATTGTAGACCCGGAATCCTTTACACAGACTTATGATGAATATATTGCAAAACTTTCCACCGGACGTGTGCTGGGAATGATCGACCAGTGGTGGGATTTTGCATATAGTGTAAACGATGCACTGAAACAGCAGGGGCTGGGTGAACAGGGATGCAACTACGTTCCGCTTCCGATTACAATTGAAAGAGGAATTAAAAATCAGTGGCATAACTCCGGTAGTGTTCTGAATGTTTCCGCCGGTCTTGCTATTACAACAAGCTGTGATGACGTGGAAGGTGCACTACAGTTTGTGAATGATCTTCTTTCTCAGGAAGTACTGGATCTGCGTTCTTGGGGCGTAAAAGATGTTGACTATAAAGTAGATGAAGATGGTAAATACTATAAAACTCAGGAAATGAGAACTCAGGCAGCTGATACTGCTTATAAAGCATCACATTTTTGCGGTTATTCTTATTTCCCAGGGTATACCGGAACAAGCCGTGATGGAATCAACGCAATGTCGCCACAGTTCCAGCCCGAAGAATTCTATGATGGACTGCCGGATGATGTGAAAGCATGTTTCGATGCCTATGGTGCTGAAACATATGTAGACATGCTTGGAACCAGTGAGGCTCCGGGACCATGGTATCCAATGTATTCTTTCTCAAGTACTATGACAACAAGCACACCTGGTGGTATTGCATGGACAAAGATGGGAGAAATCAAGCATGAATATCTTCCTAAAGTAGTAATGGCATCAGATTTTGAAGCTGCATGGGATGAGTACATGAGTGTATACGAAAAATGTAATCCTCAGGATTTCCTGGAAGAAATGCAGACAGAGCTTGATCGCAGAATGGAAGAAGCCAAGAAGTATCAGTAGAATATAAGTGAATAAATCGGGCAGATGTCGGTTGCGGTATCGTGTGACAGACCGGTTCATCTGCCCTCTCTTTTTAGGAGGAGACTATGGCTGCTATAGAAAAAAGAAAAAAAGAAAAAGTAACAGAAATGAAAGTGAAAATCACTTGGAAAGAAATAAAAAGACAGAAAGCTCTGCTGATCTGGTCAGCCTTTATTGTATTATATGGTGTGATTTTCTGCTATTTGCCATTGGGAGGATGGCTGATGGCTTTCCAGAATTACCGTCCCAAGGATGGACTTCTGCATTCTCAGTTTGTAGGATTGGCAAAGTTCCAGCAGTTGTTTTCTGATGCCACATTCCTGCGTGTTATCAGAAATACACTGGCTATGGGTGTAATCAACCTGGTAGCAACCTTCTTTATGGCAATTTTATTTGCTATTTTGTTGAACGATGTAAAGTCTCAGGGTGGAAAAAAAGTAGTGCAGACAATCTCTTACCTGCCGCACTTCTTGTCCTGGATTATCGTAACTGGTATTCTGCATGACGCACTGTCCGGAACGGGTATTGTGAATGAGCTTCTTTTGAAATTCGGTATTCTTGATCAGCCTTTGAATTTCTTCGCTCATCCAAAATTCTTCTGGCCAATCGTGGCATTTGCCAATGTATGGAAGGAAACAGGATGGAATGCCATTATTTATCTTTCTGCAATTACATCCATTGACCCTTCCCTTTATGAAGCGGCCAATATTGATGGGGCCGGAAGATGGCAGAGAATCCGCTATATTACATTACCGGGAATCCGTCCGACTATTATGATTCTTCTTCTGATGAATGTAGGTAACGTATTAAATGCAGGTTTTGAAATCCAGTACCTGTTAGGTAATGGTCTGGTACAGAGCGTGGCACAGACAATTGATATTTACGTATTGAAATGGGGTATCAGCCAGAATGACTTTGCAATTGGTACTGCGGCAGGTATCTTCAAGAGTTTTGTCAGCATCGTGCTTGTTGTCATCGCCAATGAGATTGCAAAACGGACCGGTGACGAGCGGCTGTTTTAGGAAAGGAGAAATCAGACTATGGAAAAACTTCACAAAAGGAAAAAAACATCGGTTGGGGATACCATCTTCGTGATATGTAATACCCTGTTCATGATTCTATTCGTGCTGATTACACTATATCCGATTCTGAATACAGTGGCAATTTCACTTAATGACGGTACGGATGCATTGAGGGGTGGGATTTATCTGTTGCCCCGAAAATTTACCTGGAAGAACTATCTTACCGTTTTACAGAAAGATAACCTGCTGACAGGTGCTTATGTTTCTGTGGCAAGAACAGTAGTTGGAACTTTGCTGGCCCTGATTGCCAATGCAATTCTGGCATTTATCGTCAGCAGAAAACATTTCCTGTTCAAAAAACAGTTGTCACTATTTTGGGTTATTACCATGTATGTAAACGGTGGCATGATTCCAACATTCCTGCTGTACAAAAACCTGGGAATGACAAACAGTTTCTGGGTTTATGTAATTCCTGGTATGTTCAGTGCCTTTAATATGCTGGTTATCCGTACCTATATGAACGGTCTTCCGGAGAGTCTGGAAGAGTCTGCACAGCTTGATGGTGCCGGATACACAACGATTTTCTGGAAAATCACTTCACCGCTGTGTAAACCGGTGTATGCGACCGTAGCTTTGTTTGTGGCAGTTGGTCAGTGGAACTCCTGGTTCGATGCCATGCTGTACAACCGTATGAGTGTACACCTGACAACCTTGCAGTATGAGTTGATGAAACTGCTTTCTTCCGTTACCAATCAGGGTAATTCTGCAGAAGCTATGAAAAATGCAGCAGGTGCAGTTACTCCAACCTCTGTACGTGCAGCAGCTACCGTATTGACCATGTTGCCGATTGTCTGCCTGTATCCGTTCCTTCAGAGATACTTTGTAGCCGGTCTGACCATCGGAGGAGTAAAGGAATAAGATAAAGATGGAAAAGGGAGCCGTTTACACAGGAATTTATCCAAATATATTCGAATTAGCCGGATATGAGAAAAAGGAAATAGAAAATAGAATAGATCAAATATTTCAGACTCTTTTTTATGGGAGTGATGAGGAAAGAATTTATCATCCCGTCGGTTGTGATCTTGGATACATAGAGGATACCGGTAATCTGGATGCACGTACGGAAGGCATGTCTTATGGCATGATGATGTGCGTGCAGATGAATAAAAAAGAAGAGTTTGACAGGATATGGAAATGGGCAAGAACCTATATGTATATGACTGAAGGTGAAAATGCCGGATATTTTGCATGGTCTTGTGGAACAGATGGCACAAGAAACGCTGATGGCCCGGCACCGGACGGAGAAGAGTTCTTTGCAATGGCATTATTTTTTGCCTCTCATCGCTGGGGCGACGGGGAAGGGATTTTTGCTTATAGCGAAGAGGCAAAAAAGTTGCTGCATACCTGTATTCATAAAGGAGAAAACGGAGAAGCGGGACGTGCCATGTGGGATCCGGATAACCACCTGATACGTTTTATTACCGAAGTGGATTTTTCAGATCCTTCCTATCATTTGCCTCATTTTTATGAATTATTTGCACAGTGGTCTTACGAAGAAGACCGTTCTTTCTGGGAGGAAGCAGCGAAGGCAAGCAGGGAATACTTGAAGAAGGCATGTCACCCTGTGACCGGCCTGTGTGCAGAGTATGCAGAGTATGATGGAACCCCTTGCACAAAAGGGCAGAATATCTGGGGGAGACATGACTGGTATTACAGTGATGCCTATCGCACGATTGCTAATATTGCTCTGGATTATGCCTGGTTTGGTGCAGATGAGTGGGAAGTGGAAGAAGGAAAGCACTTTCTGAAATTTTTCTGTGAGACAGCAGGGGAGGAACATCAGGATGGAATTTTTGCCATTGATGGTACGGTAATCCCCGGAAAAGCTTTGCATCCGGTGGCCATGACAGCAGTGAATGCACAGGCAGGATTGCTGGTACAAAATGAGCATGCCCTTGCCTGTGTCCGCAAGTTTTGGAATACACCTCTGCGTACAGGAAACAGGAGATATTATGATAATTGCCTTTATTTCTTCGCTTTTCTTGCATTAAGTGGAAATTATAGAATCTATTAACAGGAGATATTATTATGCATTATGCTAACAATCCAATTTTACCGGGTTTTCGTCCTGATCCTTCCATCTGCAGAGTGGGAGATGATTATTATCTTGTAACATCAAGCTTTGCTTATTTTCCTGGTGTTCCTGTTTATCACAGCAAAGATCTGGCTAACTGGGAGCAGATCGGTCATGTGCTTACCCGAGAGTCACAGCTCCATCTGGAAAATGCCGGACATTCCAGGGGAATCTATGCACCGACCCTGAGGTATTTTCAGGGACGCTATTACATGATTACAACAAATGTTTCACATCGAGACAATTTTATTGTAACTGCTGAAAGCCCGGAGGGTCCCTGGTCTGATCCTTATTATCTGGATGAAGATGCTCCGGGGATTGATCCCAGTCTGTTCTTTGACGAAGATGAAGATGGAACAGTTCATTGCTATTATGTAGGAACAAGACCAAACCAGAAGCACGGAGTTCGTTATAATGGGGACTGGGAGATATGGGTTCAGGAACTTGATTTGAAGACCATGGAGCTTATTGGTGAAAGCAAAAAAATCTGGAAAGGTGCCATGCATCATGTGATCTGGCCGGAAGGACCTCACCTTTACAAAAAGGATGGTTATTATTATCTGATGAATGCTGAGGGAGGTACAGGACCAAATCACAGTATGACGATTTCCAGAAGCAGAAGTGTGTGGGGACCATATGAGGGCAATCCCAATAACCCTATTCTGACGCATCGTCATCTGGGAAATGATTATCCCATCACTGCTGTGGGTCATGGTGATCTGGTGGACGATGGCCATGGAAACTGGTATGTGGTTATGCTGGGTTCCAGAAAATGCGAAGGCTATGTAAATACAGGTCGCGATACATTTCTTGCGAAAGTGACATGGGAAGATGGATGGCCTGTTGTGAATCCGGGAGTCGGTATGCTGGAGTCGGTAGTCGAACTTCCGGGAGATGGGGCAGAAATGAAACCTGAAAGCCAGGTATACCATTTCTTCGAGAAGAAACTCCCGATGGAATGCATGACTCTTCGGAAGCCTCTTTGGGAAAAATACGATCTTTTCCAGAGAAGTGGATATCTGAGACTTCCGACTTTGCCGCAGACATTAAATGAAACATCCTGTCCTGCTTTCGTTGCTGTAAGACAGAAGGAATATCTGTATCTTGCATCTGCGGGAATAGAGTTTTCCCCCTGTGTAAATGGGGAGGAAGCTGGTCTTGCCATTCTGTGTGATGAGACACATCATGTTCGGTTTACCAAAATGATGTGTGACGGTAAGGTGCAGCTGTTACTCAATCGTCGTCTGGGTGACAAAGAAGAAAAACTGGCGGCTGAAGAAATCGAAGATGGATTTGTAACTCTGGAAATCAGAGGCAGAGGACAGAAGACAGATTTCTACTATAAAGTTCAGGGAAAAGAAAAGATGCTGCTTGTTTCTGATGTGGATATGACAGGATTGAGTACTGAACTGGCGGGCGGTTTTACAGGTTGCTGCCTGGGAATGTATGCATCCTCCAATGGTGAAATTTCAGAAAATCATGCGGACTTTGCATGGATGGCTATTGAAAACCAGTAAGAGTATCCGTTATAATAATTAAAGATTCTAAGCTGTGTACTCGGAAATTCCAGCGGAATTTCTGGGTACTATTATCTTGAAAAGGTGTCATGTTATGCAAAGCATGGTGCACCCCTCATAGCAGATACACCGAAGCATACTTTAATTTCTAAGAAGGGAAACGGATATATGAGAAAGTACTGGAAACAATGTACACTTTTATGCTGCGTCGTAGCTCTGGCGGGAACAGCATTTTGGCAAATAGGAAATAGGAAAAAGCCGGAGATTAGAAAATATTCGGCTTTTTTTTCTGTTCTAGGACAGGAGATTGATGAGGATAATGAGATAAAAAAGAAAATCGCGGAACTGACAGGAGCAGAATGTGAAGAGATATGGCTGGTAGGACAGACTTCCGACCAGGCTATTGCTTCCTATATTGCCGGAGGAGAGTATCCAGATTTTATTTCCGGCAATATTGATTTATATGAAGCAAATGCTTTGATTCCGGTTGATGAGTATTGGGATGAATACCCGAATCTGCGCAGTTATTTTACTGATAGTCAGTGGGAACTGTTAAAACAGGAGGATGGGCATATTTACTGGATCCCCCAGTTTGGGAATCAAAAAAATCCATCAGAAGATATTCTGCATAATGGCGAAGCATTCTGGATACAGACAAGAGTATTAAAATGGGCGAAGTATCCAGAAATACGTACGTTGGAAGAATACTTTAATCTTATTGAGGCTTATGTGGACGCTCATCCTTTGGATGACCTTGTACCATATACTGTTCTTTGTGATGACTGGCGATATTTTTGTCTGGAAAATGTGCCGCAGTTTTTAGATGGCTATCCTAATGATGGCTGCTGCATTGTGAATCCAAATACATTGAAAGTGGAGGATTATAATACCACAGCAACGGCAAGAAAATATTACCGGATATTAAATGAAGAATTTCAGAAAGGAATTCTTGATCCAGAGTTCTACACACAGACTTATAGTGAGTATCTGGAAAAACTTGCTACCGGACGTGTTCTTGGTATGTCAGATCAGTGGTGGCAGTTTTATTATACCGTGGATGATATGTTGCGTCAGCAGGGAGAGGGAATGAATTATGTGCCTCTTCCCATTACAATCGACAGAAATGTACAAAATAAGTGGCATACCCAGAATGGAACTCAGCCAGATGTTTCAGGAGGAATATCTGTCACAGTAAGTTGTAAAGATGTAAAGGGGGCTTTTCAGTTCCTTAATGATTTGCTCAGAGAGGATATTCAGAAACTTCGTTTTTGGGGAATTGAAGGGGTAGATTATGAAGTGGACGAGAACGGATTGTTTTATCTGACCGAAGAGCAGAGAGATATGGTTGCTGATTCGCAGTATAAAAATACACATTTTTGCTCTTATGCTTATTTTCCACGATTAGAAGGAAATTATGAAGATGGAATCAATGCTTTTTCACCGGAATTTCAGCCGGAGGAATTTTATGCTGCTCTGCCGGAGGATGTGAAAGAATGTTTGTCAGCGTATGGATGTAATGACTATGTAGATATGCTGGGAAATCATGATATACCGGGAGAGTGGTTTCCCGTGTATGCCTATGCGGATATTCTGACAACGGGTTCTGAGGCAGGACTGGTATGGAAGAAAATGGATCAGGTTAAACGTGAATATCTGCCGCAGCTGGTTATGACAGAGGATTTTGATTCTATCTGGGAGAAGTATATGGAAAGTTACGAATCCGTTCATCCGGAGATATTTTTTGCAGAAATGCAGAAAGTAGTGGATGAGCGGACGGGAAACAAAAGTGAATGATGAAAAGGAGACTTATACAATGAAAGATTTTTACAATCCTTTAATTGGCATGGACTATCCGGATCCTGATCTGATACGCGTGGGGGATATCTGGTATATGATCAGTACAACCATGCACTTTATGCCGGGGGGTGAGATTCTTCGTTCTTATAATCTGACAGATTGGGAGCGTGTGGGTTACGTTTTTGATGATCTGGATCATACACCGGCACAGTGTATGGAGAATGGAGAAAATATTTACGGACAGGGTATGTGGGCAGCATCCCTGCGGTATCATAATGGTATATTCTATGTGTGCTTTGCTGCCAATGATACCCATCGCACTTATCTGTATCAGTCAGAAAATATAGAAGGGCCGTGGAAAAAACAGTATATCGAAGGATTTTACCATGACTGCTCTCTTTTGTTTGATGATGACAGAGTTTATATTGTATATGGAAATACACAGATTTATATTACAGAATTAACTGCTGATCTGAGCAGTCCGAAACCTGGAGGATTGCACAGAAAGATCATTGAGGATACAGGAAATGTGCGTCTGGGATATGAAGGAGCTCATGCATATAAAATTAACGGTAAGTATTATGTATTTCTGATTCACTGGCCCAATGGCGGAGCGGGAAGAAGAACAGAGGCATGTTTTGTTTCAGATAGTCTGGAGAGTGAGTTTATCGGACGGGATATACTGGATGATGATCGGGGATATTTCAATTGCGGTGTGGCACAGGGAGGAATTGTAGATACACCGGAAGGCGAATGGTATGCTTTCCTTTTTCAGGATTCTGGAGCGGTAGGGAGAATCCCGATTCTGGTTCCGGTAGATTTTACTCATGGATTCCCGGAATTTGGAAGTAATGGGAAAATAGTAGAACCGATTTTACTGAGGAACAGAAAACCGGAATATGTATACGAACCCCTGACTGCGAATGACAAGTTTCAGTATAAAAAGGAAGGTGGAAAAATATCGATTCATAAAGCATGGCAGTGGAATCATGTGCCAGATTATCGTCTGGTTGACTGTGATGAAAATGGAGGATTAAAACTAACTGCCGGTTCTTTGTGCCAGGATTTGTGTGAAGCACGAAATACATTAACGCAGAGAATGATCTGGCCCGGGTGCCGTGCTTCAGTTGTAATTGATGGGTCTGATTTAAACAATGGTGATTATGCTGGTATCTGTGCACTTCAGGGTTGTTATGGAATGATTGCAATAACACGTCAGGCAGATCAGTATTATCTGGTTATGCGTGCCGGGAGTCCTGCTGATGACAGTCGATATCCTGTCATCCAAAAAGGTGAAAACCTTGAGGAACATGAGAGGGTTAAGATGGATTGCCCGATTGCTCATCTGGAACTTTCTGCTGATTTTTCTGATATGAAAGATATTGTAGTTTTTCGATATTGGAGTCATGGCGAGTGGAAAAGATTAGGGAGCGTACATAAATTGTATTTCAAGCTGGACCATTTTACAGGGTGCAGAGTTGGACTGTTTTGTTATGCCTCAGAGCAAACAGGGGGAACTGCAGTGTTTCATGATTTTACATTGCAGAATTTATGTATTGACAACCGATACCAGCCTTAGTATTATCTCATCTTTGACACTTAAGTAGATTAAAACACCTCGCAAACCCAGTGTTTATGCAATGTCATTAACTTTAGCAAAGAGCAGAAATCGTAAGCATTTATAAAACTAT
>NZ_QTVL01000024.1:0-20972 GCF_003460565.1 Blautia sp. AF32-4BH
GATCTGTCAATCCACTTTGACGGCATTCCATGATGAGACGGTATTGTTCTTCGACAGGTATTCTTTTGCTTTTCATGAGCACACCTCCATAACTTGAATAGAGTAAAATGCTCGCACCTATCATTTCTAGCAAGAAAAGATGAAGTAAAATGCTTGCATTCTCTATTGATTATTATGGGATATTTTTTAGGGCAACACAATCCGTCGAATTATTTTGCACTTACCTTTTTTGAGAGAGAAGGGTAATTTCTTTCTGATTAAAAAGGTTGTTACATTCATCTATAATAGCTTCAACTGTGCGTACCTGTGAAGGCGTGAGTCGGCGGAGCTTATCTGAAAGAATCAACAGATCCTTATCTATAATTTCACCAGTGAGTAAATAATCGGCACTTACTTCTAAAGCAGAGGAGATTTTTAGCAGATTTTCAGGCCTCATTGCTCGCTTCCCTGATTCAGCATAAGAAACAAACTGGGTAGTGACTTCCCCTTTTTCTGCAAGTGCTTCTTGAGTGAGTCCCAGCTTTTTTCGACGATCCATAATTCTTTTTCCGATTTCCTGTAAACATAATTCGCTATCCGACATTAGTATAAGACATCTCCTCTCGTATTGTTAAATTATATCCACAATAGATGATAAAAATAAGCGTCTACTGTTGACTAAAATCAACAATACGATATATAATCGGAGATAAATATTGAAAAATCTTGGATGCATAACAAGTAGAAAAAGTAGTGTATGGGAATACGAAAAAGCGAACAGCTATAATGAAAGAAAATGAATTCTCAGGAGGACTATGATTATGGAACAGATGGATTTTTCAATAGAGCTATCAGAAAGTGAGATAGAAAAATTTGCAGATTATCTATACCAGAAAGAAAATGCAAAAGCAACAATCAATAAATATATGGCAGATATAAAAAAGTTTTTATCTTTTTTGGCAGATGATAAGCGGATCAATAAAAAAGTATTGTTGCAATATAAAGAATGGCTTGCTCAAAAATATGCTGTCAATAGTGTTAATTCAATGCTTGCCGCCTTGAATCAGTTCCTGGAATTTTTGAATGTAGGAAAGCTGAAAGTGAAAAGAATAAAAGTGCAGAAGCAGCCTTTTTTACAGGATCAGAAAGAATTGACAGAAAAAGAATGCAGGAAATTGATTGCAACAGCTATGGCAGAAGGAAAAGAACAGCTTGCATTGTGTATTGAAACAATAGCATGTACAGGAATTCGGATTAGCGAAATAAAATTTTTTACAGTGGAGCGTGTAAAATCTGGAAAGATAGAGATTTATAATAAAGGAAAGTATAGAAGGATTTTTTTGCCGAAGGTATTGCAAAGGAAACTTCTTTCCTATTGCCATAATAACCAAATAGCAGAAGGTTGGATATTTGTCACGAAAAATGGGAAGTTAAAAGACAGAAGTAATATTTGGAGAGAAATGAAACGATTAAAAGAAAAGGCAGGAGTAGCAGAATCAAAAATATTCCCGCATAATTTTCGACATCTATTTGCAAGAATTTATTATAAAGTGACAAAAGATATTACAGGTCTTGCTGATTTACTTGGACATAGCAGTATCAATGTAACGAGAATATATACAGCAACTACAGAAACAGTGTTTCAAAAGAAGCTGGATAAGATTGTCGAACAGGAAATATTGGAATGTACAACATAATATCTGTTATGTTGTACAGTGCCTCTATTAACCTGTTCTACCCTATTTCTGCAAGTCATTCATTTTCTCTAAAAGAGAACTTTAAGCAATAAAAATAATAAAGATTATAGCCAATTTACCAAGAGCGGTACTTAAATAGGGCACAGCTACCAAAAAATCAGAAAGGAACTATGTAATATGAACAGCATAACAGATAGCAGGGTGTTATTTAACATTATATCGTACGAAACTTAATCTGTCCATAAACAACATAACAGATATTATGTTGTATTGATTTGGCAATGGATAAGGAGTAACGATGGCATATACTGTAAGAAAATTACTTGAATCAGAACAATTTCCAAAAATGAAGCTGCTTTGCGGTGAAAAAGGTCTAGATTTGGAAGTGAAAGGCATTCGAATAATCGAAATTGAAGATATGGAGCGATACCTGACGGGTGGTGAAATACTCATAACCAGTCTTCAGGTATATTTATCATGCAGTGATCGAGAAGTAGAGCAGCATTTTGAAGATTTAGTTAAAAGTGATATAAGTGGATTCATTGTAAAGAAAAGAAAAGAATATGATCCTACAGGACGCAGATTGAGTTTATTAGAAAAACACTGCAAAAAATATGAAATTCCTCTGGTAGAAATTCCAGGAGATTTATATTACTGGGGAATTATCCGTCATGTTATGATGCAGGTATTCGATAAAGACACTGCACGCTTAAAGTATTTTAAAATTACACATGATAATTTTAATACGTTTATTTTAAAAAATAATGGATCAAGCAATACAGCAAGTGATATTATCAAATTTTTAAGCATCATGATCGAGAATCCTGTTGTATTGTATTATGGTAATCTTAATTGTATGGTTTCAACAAACTTGGATAACTCCAAGTTAATATTGTCAGATGAAATTCAGCCATATAAACCCAATATTATTACGAAATTTCAATATATGAAGCAGATGAAAGGAAGCTGTGTTCAATATATAGTGAAATTTGCCATATTGAGTGAGGTGGATATATATATAACAATAACAGAAGAAAATAGAGAACTGATAGAACTTGATTATATGGCAATCGAGAATGCGATTATTAACTTGCAGTATGAATTTTTGAGTGAATTTGCACAGGATGAAGTGAAAAAGAAGTATCAGAGAGATATTATCCATAATATTCTGAATGGATTACTGAGTTCGAAAGAAATGACTGAAGCGGCAGCACAGCTCGGAATGAAAGAAAGCGATACTTACAGGGTTGTTGATTTTCATACCATCACAAAAAATGTACAAAGAAAATATACAAAAGAACAGCTTCACGAAGTAGGTGTTATCGAGGGTGAATTGATGCATCTTTTGCCGGATGCGCTTATTTACAGAAATATGGATCAGATTGTTATGATTCAACAGGTAGATTCCAATCAGACAGAACTGGAATATCAGAAAGAGATGGAAGAAATAGAGGAGGTTATCCAGCGAAGCATCCTTTATAGAAAGAAAGATACAGACTTTCAGATTGGTATAGGAAAAAGTGTGGAAGGGTATCAACGATTGAAAGAATCTTATTACGAAGCAAGTCAGGCTATCAAGTATATTGAGATTATCCGCCTGGTGACTGGTGATAAGAATAAGTCAGTAGTACATTATTCGAACCTCGGATTTTTCCAGATATTCGGCAAAGTTGATGATATGACGGAATTGGAAAGATGCATTCCGGAAACATTAAAGAAATTATATTTATATGAGGATGAACATAAGGGAGAATTGATTACAACCTTGCAGATGTATCTTAGAAATAACCAAAGCATCAAGAAAACTGCAGGTGCAATGTTTGTTCATTATAGAACGATATCTTACAGACTTGAAAAAATAAAACAAATTTCTGGAATTAATTTTGACAATGCAAATGAAGTGCTGGCAGTCAGTAATGGTCTGATTATTTATAAAATGTTAAAAGAAATAGAATAGAAAAAGAAAGAGAAATCGTGTTGAGGCATGGTTTCTTTTTTTTGAACGAAGTTCATAAAAAGATATTAATGGAGAATATCGATACAATGGAACAGATTTTACAAAAAAACGGATAAATATTTTCATTGATTGTACATTATATTAACCGGTTTCAATCTGTATAATTGGGAAACTGATGAGAAAATATTTCAGGAAAAGAATCACTGCTACAGAGGATAGTATTTTTTTGATACAAACTAAGACCTTGCAGGGTTTAGATTAGAGGGATAACGATGCAACTAAAAAATTCAACAGATTACGCAATTAGAATTGTGTGTTACTTAGCAGCACAGGAACGGATGGTATCTACATCAGAATTATCACGGAAGCTAAATGTTTCTGCTAATTATGTTCCTAAAATAGCGAAAAAACTGAAAAATGCAAAAATAGTCACTGCCTGTGAAGGTACAAATGGTGGCTATATGCTGGCAAAACAACCGGAGAACATTTCTTTAATGGATATTATATCGTGCGTAGAGGAAACAATGGCAATTAATCGTTGTTTGGAAGAAGATCGATTTTGTTCCAGAAATTTAGAAGATACCTGCAAGATACATAAAATATTGTTGAGTTTGCAGAATACATACAATAATAAATTAGAGAGTGTAAAG
Organism: Blautia sp. AF32-4BH; assembly: GCF_003460565.1. Lineage (NCBI taxonomy): Bacteria > Bacillati > Bacillota > Clostridia > Lachnospirales > Lachnospiraceae > Blautia > Blautia sp. AF32-4BH. The sequence continues at coordinate 4,284 of NZ_QTVL01000024.1, forward strand.
GTTTCAGACGTTATTCGCCCTGGAGAAGATGAATATTTTGGACGATTTTATGTTGTATTAAAACTGAACTTAAAGGAAAAAAGCTACGAGTGTGTGTATTCACATATCCGTGAAGTGTACGAGAAAGTAAGAAAAACAGAAAGCTATGAAGAGTTCATAAGCCAATATGTAGAAAGATACGTGTATGCTTCTGACAAAAAAATGGTTCATGACTTCTTATCAAGTGAAGGATTAGGAGAAAGACTAGTTGATGGATGTGAGGAACAAGATCTTCCGTATCGCAGAATTACTGGAAAAGATAAGAATGCATATGTTTGGATGGAAGCAAAAAAATATATAGATGCAAATGAGAATACTGCAATTATTACCTTACATAATGAGAAAATTGTCCAGAACACAGTTATAAAGATGGAACGAGAACTCATAAAAAAAGAACAAGATATGACAAAGCAGTATTGGGATATGGTATCACTTTTAACTACTGTATTGAATCATAATCATTTAGTTGAAGTAGGGTACCAAGATGACATCAGTTTCTATACGAAACAGGTATATCTTCAATTGCAGAAAAAATATCCAGAATACGGGATTACGGATGAAGAAATTGCGTCAGTAGCTCATTTGGCACCGATTCATGATATTGGAAAGATAAAAGTACCAATTGAAATTTTAAATAAAAATGGAAAATTGACGGATGAAGAAATGAATGTAGTAAAGCAACATCCATTAGTAGGTGCAGCGATGACCCAGAGATTTCCAGAGGGGATAACAACGGAAAAGCTGAACAAATATAGTTATGAAATATGCAGACATCACCATGAAAGATATGATGGATCAGGATACCCGGATGGTTTAAAAGGAAATGCGATTCCAATGTGTGCGCAGGTCGTTGGGATTGTTGATGCTTACGATGCATTGATCAATGATCGTCCATACAAAAGAAAGTATGAACCTGAAGAGGCAATACAGATGATTTCAAATGGTGAATGCGGAGCGTTTTCTAAAAAACTGATTCAGTGCTTGACGGCGGCAGCAAAGCAGCAAAACTGGTTAAAAAGGCAAAATTAAAGTAACAAGTGAAGGCAAAAGATTAGAGGTCCAGATATGAAGAAAAAAAGAAGGATAGAGAACAGAATTATCGCAGTCATACTATGTATGGCTATCTTATTTTCTCAAGTGAATATTGCGGATGCAGCAGATCTGAATCCATCAGGTACCAACACGAGTCAAGTGGACCTTTCTGATGAAACCAATATGAGCAATGATGAAGCATCAACCGAATCCACAGTTTCAGATGAAATAAATGGCACCATGGAATCCGAATCTAAGATATCGGAGGAAACAAATGAAAACTCAAAGAATAACGAATCGGAATCTTCCGGTGAAAATGTTAAAGCGGAATCAACAGATAATATAGAGGCTTATTATAAGGATAGTAAAATATGCATTTATAATTTTGAACAATTAAAACAGATTGGTTCAGATGCTTATATTTACACAGGTGATAAGGATGGAAAGATTGGTTCTGGAGATGTGGTAAAGAGTGAAGGCACAGAGCTGAAATACGGTGCAGATGCCCAATACATTTTGATGAATGACATCCAGATGAACTTGGAACAGATGTGGTCAGTGCCGGATTCCTTTACCGGAACTATCACGGGTACGGAAATAGAAGAAAATGAAACACCGACTCTCTATGACAAAGAAACGGACACCATCTACATTTATAACCCATATCAGTTAATGGTGCTTGCACAGGAAGAATCTGAAACGGAACCAGTTATGTCATTGGATTATGATGCACCACAGTTTGGTATGGGGCAGATGATTTATCCGGATGGAGATGATCAGGAGTATCTGACTTATAGTAAGTCTCATAATTATGTGTTATCGCAGAAGTTTAATTCAGATAAGCCGGAATTAGTTGCAGATCAATTGACAGAAAAAGCGGCGGATGGAGTTCAATGGCTAGATGGTGAGCATGCAGATGGAAGAACAAAACCAGGACAGCTATATGTAGAAGTTTCCGGGAAGAAATATATTCTGATCGGAAATGAGTCACAGCTGCGGGCGATTGGAAGCAATAAGAGTGTAACCCCAAGACTGTATGTTTATTACAAACCGGGCTTGGTAAGTGGTCTGGTTGGTAGCGATCCTTTTTACAGTCCTTATTATCCGGGAGATGCGGACCTTGGCTTGGATGCTGTAGCAAAAGAAGGTGCAACTACCCACGGTCTTATAAGTCAAAAGCCGGACAATGTCAAAGGAGAAAACTCATATCTATATTATAAAGATAATGGTAAGTATAAGCTGGCAGATGTCGATTTGACAAGCGATGATATTGTTACGGGTCTACTGAAGGGAGTAGGCGGACTGTTAGGGACATTATTGGGTGGTCTTACAGTAGGAACTGGTAGTTTATGTGGCGTTAACGACCAGGGGTTGCCTGACAATAAAACAGCGAGTCTGATGAAGTTAAAGCAAGAATATGGTGGTTTAAAATATTCATCCAATGCAAATTACATCATTTTCCGAGATATTGACTTATCAAAGGATGGTGTGAACTCAAATAATGAAGATGATCTTTGGACACCACTTATGGTGTCGGGGGACATCAAAGGTGCAAAGTTAGCAGATGGACAAACAAAGATTACGGATGGAAACACTATTCTGGCAACTGGAAGACCTGTGATTTCTAATGTGAATGTGAACCAGACAGAAGCAATGGATGGCTCTAAGTACATAGGAATTGGATTTTTTGGAACAATTACGAATGAGGTTAATGTAAACAATATTGGTGTCAGCGCCGGAACAGTCTCCGTATCAAATCTGGAATTACAAAATGTAAATGTACAAAATAACACGAATGAACATAAAAACACTCAGACCATAATAAGTGGACTTACATCAGGGCTTGGATGGCTTGTAGGTGGTGTAGTTGATTTATTAGTAGGAGTTTTAACATTTGGAAACGTAAACCTGAATTTAAAAGATACATTATCAGCACTTTTAAATGCAAGAGCAAAGGATCCGACGATTTATGCAACAGGTGCATTTGCAGGAAGGCTGGTGGGAGATGTTTCCATTGAAAACTGTGATGTGACAGGAGAGGTCAGTGTTTCGAACATTAATGATCGTACTGGTGGGTTTGTCGGTTATACAGAAGGCGTAACACAGTATGACGGATTGTCAAAAGCTCTTGGAGTAACGGTGAATGCATTATCATCATTGTTAAATGCAATTCCGGGACTTGGACTTGGAGATTTGATTACAATTCTTCTAGACAATGCATTGCCGGTTGATAGTTTAATTCCTACTGGATACAAAAATGTAAATATCAAAAACTGCCATGTAGAGAATCTGTCAGGAACTATCGGATCTGCCGATAAAGATTATGCCGGTGGTTTCGTAGGACAGCAGGTAGGAACAAGAATCTTTGACTGCTCCGTGAAAAACAGTAGTTATTCTGTAACGGCAAAAGAATACGGCGGAGGATTTGCAGGAATCAGCAGAGATGCGGAAATCCGTGGATTGTTAAGTGATGTAGGTGTTGAACTTATCCGAGTAATGCAGCCACAGAGTATCTTGTTAAATTGCAATCTGACAGGATGCAATGTCTCAGTATCTGGTGAAAATTATCAAGGCGGTATCGTAGGAGCACAGGCAAACAGTTATGCGGTCAACTGCGGAGCGAATGGAAGCATCGCAGTTAAAGCAAGTGGAAGTTATGCCGGTGGTGTGAGTGGTATTTCAACAGTTGGGTGGATTACAAACCTTGGAAATAAAGAAGTCAAGGATGTAAGCCTTTTAACAACGGTAAAAGACTTGTTGACGGGCCTTTTGTCCAGTGATCCGGAAAAAGCAGGTATGCTCTTGTCACTTGTAGGAATTGCACCATCAGCAATCCTGGGATGTAACATGGATTGTTCATCGGTTTCGGTTGAGGCTGGTAAGAGTTATTCCGGTGGTATTCTGGGTGGTGGTGATGGTGTCTATATTGCAGAATCCAGTCTCGAATATTTAAATAAACTTCCGTACTGGAAACATGGCGTAGGGGATGCGAGCAGTGTAGCCCGAAGAGATAATGTGCTCACAGGATTAAAAACAGTTACGGCAGGTGAAAATCGTGCCGGAGGTATTGCCGGAAGTGTAACAACAGCAAATGTCACAGGACTTTTAAATAATACACTTGGAATCGGAAACTTCCTTGGATTTACTGTGCATCATGTAACGGTGACGGGAGTAAATGATGGATATACAGTTGAAGCAAAAGAAAATTATACCGGCGGAGCGATTGGCGAGGCTGTTGGTGGAGATGTGGATACTGTAACATTGAATCAGGTAAAATCTGTTACAGCAAAAAACAGAGTCGGTGGTTTTATCGGTTGTGCAGGCCCGGGAGATCTGGCAGGTGGAAACGGACTGACTTTGAACCTGTTGGGACTTAATAACTTGCTGAAAGTTGAAAATCTGCTTTCTGTGGCAGAAGGTGTCAGAGTTAAAATCAACGAAGCTCATGTAAATGGCATCGCAGGAGGCATGACTGTAGAAGCAACAGGTACAAATTCCAACGGCGAAGTAGTGGATTATACAGCTGGTGGTTTCATCGGAAAGAGTAACAGTTGTGAGATCATTAAGTCCGATGTGAAAAGTTTAAAAGAAGTAACAGCAAATGATAAAGATGGTTTTGCCGGAGGATTTGTAGGTTCCTCACAGACCGGAGGTCTTGCAGATGTAGCTGGTGAAGCGGATGTCAAAGCTTTGTTAAATGCAAATAAGTTGTTAGGTGCTGTCAAGTACTTGCTTCCTTCTTATACAGAGTGCACGGTTACTTATGTTGATAAAGGCGGAGTTGCTGCTGATACAGCAGGCGGTTTTGCCGGAAACTTCCAGAGTGGAACGGTTAACAACCAGGATGCAGGAGAAGGTAACTATTATTCTGTATACAATCTGGATCATGTAAACGGGCAGTCTTATGCCGGAGGCTTTGGTGGAAATGTTTACTCCGGAGCATTGGCAGATGCTGGAGGTGGAATCAGCATTCTCGGAGGAATCAAAGGTCTGAATATAAATGTTGGAGATCTGCTTAATCTGATCAATGCCTACATTCCATATGTGCAGTATGCCGGAGTCAAGTCAGACAACGGATTTACTGTTACTGCCAACAAGACGAAATCAGAGGACAGTCATTCCGGAAGTGCCGGAGGATTTATCGGTTACGGAAGCGGTGTACAGGTAAGCTACTGTGATGTTACGAATCTGAAGCACACTACTGTAAAGGAACCGAAGGATCTGGAAGCAGATGAAGCACCAACATACTATGATGAAAATGAAAGCACATATGCAGTAACTGGTGCCAGATATGCAGGTGGATATATCGGATATATGGATATCGGTTCTGCAGCTTCCGTTGGAAAAGGTTTGAGTGTACTTGGCAACTCGATAGAAATCAATCATGTGCTGGATGCATTGAATGTTGTTGTTTCTACAATAGAACATTCGAATGTTACAGGAAATGTTGGCGGTTTTGCAGTAAAAGCGACCTGGAAAAATACAGCATCTGATGCATCGGCAAATGACATACTTGGTGATGCAGGAGGATTTGCCGGAAAGATTTCCGGTGGACACATTCAGGATTCCAACGAAAATAACTTCTCATATATCATTGGACAGATTACGGCTGGTGGTTATGTGGGAGATCTGGAACCAGGAAATGTGGCAAATGTTCTTGGCGATACGGGTATCTTAGGTGGTCTTGTTGATGTGTCAGATACATTGGCATCATTGGCGGAGGACTTTGTGCCGACAATCAGAAACAGCTCTACGACTTGTGTTCCTTGTGGTGGTGCAGTTCGTGCGGATGCGGATTCAACAACACAAGTACAACGAGGTATGGCCGGAGGGTATGCAGGGCATAATGAAGGCGGTCATATCTGGGGAAACAATACAAAGAATTGGAAAGGTAAAGCTTATACTGGACCAACAAGTGTCTGCAAAGCAGTCCGGATCCGATCTGTATACGGAGAAGAAATTGCCGGTGGTTTTACAGGACTTATGGAGTCAGCAGATACTGCAAGCACCGGAAACCTGTCCTTATTATGGGGATTGGTAAAGGTAGATAACATCCTGGGAGCACTTAGCGTTGTTTATCCGACAGAAGAAAATACGGCAGTTTACGGACCACTTGCCTTGATGGATTATGAAACCTGGAATAAATGGGTGGAGTTTGTCGGAAAAAAGGGTGGTTACGGAAGTGATCTTGCGGAGCATGGAACAGTAAGGAATCAGGCTGAACTGGATGCAATCATCGGAAAGTATGCTTACGGATACAATGTTGTAGCAGGAAGAGTCAATTACCGAGATGAGACAAAACTGGCAAATGGCGGAGCAGCCGGTGGCTATGTCGGATCAATGCAGACCGGAACTATTACAAATGGACAGGCTTATCAGGCGAAGACAATTAAAGGGCTTCGATGCGCCGGCGGTTTTGCAGGTGAAATGATAAACGGCGGAGCAGCAAAGCTTGGAGGAGTTGATATCCTCGGTCTTAATCTGCAATTAGGACAAATGCTGCAGGTACTTAATGTCTTTGTGCCAGTAATCAAGAAATCTTCGGTAGATGGTTATCAGAGTGGACTGATTGTCCAGTCAGAAGGTGTAGATGACAAGGATACCTGTGGTTATGCCGGAGGTTATGTAGGAAAACTGATCGGTGGGCAGATCTGGGGCGAAAATGATGCACGCTGCAAGGTCACAAAGCTAAGACGAGTTGAAGGAAGAAGCTATGTTGGTGGATTCGTCGGAAGCTCAAGACCAGGAAGTGTAGCAACAGTGGATCCTACTGCCGGAGAAGGATTACTTAGCCAGCTTCTGAACAAACTGTTAAGTAAACCGGCAGATTTGATAAAAGTATTAAATGCCACAGTCGCAACTATCCGTTATGCAGATGTGGAAGCCTGGGATGACTGGGGAATCATCGTAAATGGTGCTTATGCAAGTGGAAGAAATAACACTTCTTATGCAAAAGCAGCCGGAGGATTTGCCGGAAATCTGGAAGGAACGGTACTCGGCAAGAAGGATACGGAAGAGGCAGGAGTTTCTGTACAGAATATCCGTTCCGTAGTCGCAGGTGAATATGCCGGAGGATGCTTCGGTGTTGCTGATGTAGCCGGAGTTGCCAATATCAGTGCAGGAAGTGAAACATCTCTTTTGGATAAACTTTTGCAGCTTGGTAGAACCGATGTGTTGGATGCGTTTAGAAGTTACGTATATTACGGAACTGTAAACGGAAGTAAAGATGCTGGCTTAAGTGTCAGCGCAAACACAGCAATAAAATCCGGACAGAACAATCAGGTTACATATAGCGGAACGGCCGGAGGATTTGGTGGATCGCTGTTAAATGGTTCTGTAAAAAACAGCAAAGTAACGAGCTTAAGTAATGTAAGAGGTTTAAATAGTGTCGGTGGATTTGTTGGCTATTCTGGAAAGAGTGGAGTGGTTAAGGCAGATAAGATTGACGTTCTTGGAAATAATAAAGGACAGTTGCTCGGTGGAGCACTTGGAGTTATGGACATTTTTGGTTCTCACATTGATGACTGTGCAGTTACAGGAACGGATGACGGTTACACCGTGCAGAGTACAAATGGAGATGAGCAGATTGCCGGAGGATTTATCGGATATGCAAATCTTGCAAGAATGTCGAATTGTACAGCAGGTGACAAGACGAACCAGAAAATTGGACTGAAACAGGTAGCGTCAGGTGGAACAGCCGGCGGCTTTGCAGGACGAACAAGTTTCGCTTATCTTGCAGATTTGAAGTTGGATTCTGGAGCAGTGAATGTAATATTCTCACTTGTTAATGAACTTATAAAGGCATTGTATCTGGATAAAATCCAGGACTCCAATCTTCTGAAGATTAATCTTGGAATTATTAAAGTGGATGCACTGTATGATGGCAAACTACTTCACGTAAATCTGCTTGGATTGGATATCTCTGTAGGACTTTCAAAGAAGTCAACGGATAACGACCAACAGACAGACCTTGCAATTATTACGATCGGAGATTCATCCATCAAACTTCCATGTAATGAAAATGGACTTTTGGATGATAATGATGCCAAATCCAATATCAGTGTGAGTCTGATCAAGGCCAATCGAACAAGAATTACAGATAGTAATGTCTACGGTGTCAGTCATGGATATGATGTCTATGCCGGTGGTGCCGGAAATAACAATGATGGTGATGCTAAAGACGGACGAAGTGGTGGCTTTGTTGGATTCAACGATGAAGGACTTTTGAAGAATAACAACATGTATTACTGTGATGTGGTTCGTGGAACAAAAGATCTTGTCGGACCATTTAGCGGAATAAGTAAATTAGATTCACAATATAAGTTCAACACATTGGAAAAAGTGGAAGGTGAGGACAACAATTACCGTATTTATAGAAAGCTGGAGAAGACACTGGATCAGATCAAAAAGAATTCAGACAGGTTGAATCTCAGCTATGAAAAAGACGCTTCCAGTGGATGGGATATTTACACACTGGGCCATATGAATTCGGTAAAAAGCTATGATACTTTGAAAAATGCAAAGCTGACAGATGATACATCGTCAACGACAGCAGAACTGAAAGCATATGAATCGTCGGCAAAAGCAGTATTGATGGCAGATACTAAAACAACATTGAACACAGGAGAAAGTGGTACTCCGGAGCCATCCGAGTCACAGGATCCATGTGATGAACATATCAAGCTGACAATCAATAAAGTTTGGAAGGATTTAAACAATTTTGATAAGTCAAGACCAAACAGTATTACGGTAACAATATCACGTACCTGGAAAGATAAGGCAGGAAATGAAATGACAGAACCAGTACCAGGTTACGAGAGTTACAAAATAGAAGGTTCCATCGATAAATCTAAATGGCAGGAGGTGATAAAGGAACTCCCGGCATACAAGACAGATGGAGATGAAATTTATTATTATACGTATTCCATCACAGAAGCAGAAGTGGATGGTTATACAACAACGATAAATAAATCGCAAGATGGATTTACCTTCACAATAACTAATAAACATTTCCCAAGTCTTCCGGATACCGGAGGATACGGAAGCTATTTGATTTACCTGATAGCTGTTCTGCTTTTCCTGGTATATTTCATAATGAGATATAAAAAATGCAAGGAAAATAAAAAAGCAGAAAAACTATAAAAGAAAAATTCTCAAGAAAAGGAGACAATTGTTATGAAGAGAATGAAAAAAATCATGGCATTAATGCTGGCGGCGATTATGATGATGGCTATGTCTGTCACAGCATTTGCCGCAGAAGGAGCAACAGGAACACACACACTTACAGTTAATGTAAAAACAACAGAACCAGCACAGAATCTGAAAGGTCAGACAATTAATCTGTACAAATTATTTGATGTAACAGAGTCAGGCGAAGGACAGAACAAGAACTATGCTTATACAGTAAATGAGACTTATAAGAAAACATTGGCAACTGTATTAAATATCGCTGAAACTTCTAAAGATGAAGATTTTGCAGCTACAGTTACTAAACTTGGATCTGATAACGCTACTGAAGTACAGAATTTTGCAAATACTTTTACTACAAAAGCTTTGGAAGGAAAGTTAGAAGCAACAACAACTTCTGGAAAAATCACAGAAAAAAATAAAACATCTTATACATTTAATAATTTAGCAGCTGGTTACTATCTTGTATATGTAACAGGTGGAAAAGAGATTCAGTCTTCTTTAGTTACTGTAGATGCTGATACAACTACAGTAGACTTAAAAACAGAAGCACCAAGCATTGATAAAACAGCTGATAAAACAACAGTAAATATCGGTGATGTCGTAACATATACAGTAACAGGTGCAATCCCGGATACAACAGGATACGCTGAATATGTATATAAAATCCATGATGAATTAACTAAAGGTCTTGATTTTGTAAACGATGCAAATGGAACAGCTCTTGAAGCAGGTGCTACAACAGTTAATGTAAAAGTAGCATTTAAAGATGCAGGAGTTACAGATGCTAGTACAGCACCTACAACAGCAACACTTGATACAGCAAACAATAGAAAAATGTCTCTTGACCTGTCAGAATGGGTAAGAGCTAACCAGGCAAACAAGGGAAAAGAATTTACTGTTACATATTATGCAAAAGTAAATAAAGCCGCAGTTGTAACAGAAAAGAACAAGGCTCAGTTAGAGTATGGTAATAAACCAGGTGAAACAACAACTACAACACCGAGTGAAGTGAAGACACCGACCTATCCGTTAGATATCTTAAAGGTTAAAAAAGATAGTAATCCAGAAGAAATCTTAGCGGGTGCACATTTTACTTTGTACGCTTCAACTACAGAAGGTACCATTGATGAAAGCAAACCTATTAAAGTAAAAAAAGATGAAGATGGTAAATATTCTTATGCAGCTGATCAGGCATCAACAGATCCTAGTGTGATTACTGATATGGTAACAGTTGCAACCAAATTTGAAGGAACCGGATACAACTTACACATTAATGGTCTGGCAGCAGGAACTTATTATCTGAAAGAGACAAAGGCTCCAGAGGGTTACAATAAACTGACAGATGCTATTAAAGTTACCATCACAAAGAGCACTACTGCGGATGAGAATGACTGGACTCTTACTGTAGATAAAGGAACAGTAGATGGCAAAATTGTCAAAGTCGAGAACAGCACTGGTTCCCTCCTTCCATCCACAGGTGGACGTGGAGCAATCGCATTTGCTGTAATCGCAGCTCTTCTTGTATTCGGTGTAGCAGTAAGCTTCATCCGTGACAAAAGAAAAGAAGCATAATAATTTTACTAGAGATACAAGATAATATTTAAGGAATGGGCGGTTATCTTCCATGGAAGGTAACCGCAATTCCAAGTATAACAACAGGGAGAATGGAATGAAGAGTAAGAAGAAAAAAAAGAAGATAACAATAAAAGATATTATTCGTTTGATCGTGCTTTTGGTTGCATTCTCCGTATTGTTGTATCCAACGTTTAGTAGTTATTTGAATGAAAAGAATGGTTCCAAAGTTGTATCCTATTATGATGAGGAAAGCGTAAAGTTAAGTAAGGCAGAAAAAGAGCAAATGCTGGAAGATGCGAGAGCATACAATCAGGAAATGCTGGGGAATATTGATTTGATTGATCCATTTTCGCAGGAAGATGTGGAAATAGATGCTCGCTATGAGGGACTGTTGAACGTAGATGGTTCTGGAATGATGGGATACATTCGTATTCCTAAGATTAATATAGAACTTCCAATCTATCATGGAACAAGTGAAACTGTGTTACAGGCAGGTGTCGGACATTTCTGGGGTACATCTCTTCCGGTTGGTGGAGAAAGTACACATACAGTTCTGACCGGACATAGAGGTCTTCCGACAAAAACACTATTTACCAATATGGATAAACTGGAAGTAGGGGATATTTTTTACATTAAAGTTTTAGATGAAACCCTGGCATATCAGATTGATCAGATATTAACGGTTTTGCCACAAGAGACAGATAGCTTGTCTATTGAACCTGGTAAGGATTATGCAACACTTGTTACTTGTACACCATTTGCAATTAACACACACAGACTTTTAGTACGTGGAGAGAGAATACCTTATGAAGAGGCAACGAAGCAAGAGCCGGATACAAATATAAAACCGGAGTTATCTTTTACTGCTAAAGTGCTAATTGCAACAATTATAGTAATCTTCATAGGGCTGATGATAGCTGTAATTTATAGTATACGAGATAGAAAAAGGAGGAAAGCAAGGTGCGAAAGAAGATAAGAAGTATTCACATTATTTTATTCGTTATGCTTTTTCTTGTCGGTAGTTTTATAGATATTTCAACAATCCATGCTGAAGCAGGAAGTAGAATAGGAAGCATTCAAATTATTTGCAAGGGGAGAAATAGTTCGGATAAAGAAGTGACTCTTTCCGGAGCAAAGTTCTCGATATTTCCAATTCAATATATGAAAAATGATGAGCTGATCTGGGAAGATGATTTTAAAGATTCAGGTATATCGTTACAAGATACCAGTGCAGAAGCAAGAGAAAAACAAGCAAGACAATTGTTTGCATTTGCGAAGGAAAATAATATTTCTGGCTTAACGCAAGAAACAGATACTTCTGGACGCACGAGTTTTGGAGAACTGGATGAAGGAATCTATCTGGTTGCACAGATTGGAAATGTGGAAAGTGGTACAGATAAATTTGAATCTGCTCCATTCCTTGTTAATATTCCATCTGAAATCAATGGGAATATAGAATATAATGTAACGATAGAGCCAAAAGCTGAATGGGTTTCACCAGAAACACCACCGAACAATCCAGACAAGCCAAAGAATCCGACACCTTCAAAACCGGATAAACCAAATACTATTCAGAAAATAATAAATACGGTAAAAACCGGAGATACAACAAATATAGGTGCATGGTTTTTAATAGAGATTGTTAGTCTTGGTTTGATTGTAGGATTCTATAAAAAGAGAAAAATGAAGTAGCTATTATTAAAGAAAACTGATCCATTGCGGTGGAATCAGTTTTCTTGTGTTATATGGTTTAAAACGTTTCGGACATTAATGTTGAAGTGTTGATGCAACGGTACGATTGATATCGTTGTTTGATATTTGAGGAGCATAGAGCAGTGCTGTGAAATTCTGTCTAATGATATCCAGTGTCTTCTGCTTTTTTCGCAATTCCTGTTTTTCTCGGACAGTAGCAGCCTGTTCAGATTCAAGATGTTCACTCCGCTTCTGGATTTTATTGGAGCTTGGGATTTTGGTAACACCGAGATCCTGAAGCTCTTTTTTTAGTGAATCGTGGGGCTGGTATTCTGCCTGATGCTTGGTGCGGTATGCTTTTGGATTTTTTGCAGATTTGCAATCTTCAATCACTTTTCGGCAGAGCCGGTAAGAATCACAGTGTTTCTGAATGACTTTCTGTGTACTCAGCTCATTGTTGATTTGCGTTATTCTCTGATCAGCCGCTTTAACAGAAGCATCAACATCAGAAAGATGCTGTTGGAAATCTTCATAATTCAGCAGGTTATTTTCGGAAAGATAGTTGAAGGTGCGTGCCGCTTCTTTCAGATTATTGAGTTTTGCCCAACGTTCAAATCCTTCTCGATTGCTGGTTGTAACATACGTGGAGATATTGATATACAGGCGAGCTTCTCTGGACAGATGCCTTGGAGCTTTTACTTTGTTACGATTTTTTGCCAAACGGATGCGGACATTTTCTTCGGAATAATAGCTTCCGAGAGATTTCATATAAGTGAAGTTCTTCTGCTCCGGTGCACGGAAGGATAAGTGCTTTCCTTGGCGGACTTCGTATCCGGCTAACTGCATTTTTTGTAGAAATTCCTCATAGTTGATGGAAGTCCAGATTGCTTTATCAACTGCGACACGTAGCTTGGCTTTCCAACTGGTGCCACGATGATATTCCATATTCTCTTTATAGCTTTTTCCTTTTTCTCCGGTTGGCATACTGGTGGCAAGTCCATTTTCATGGCAGATACGATTACTGATCCGGCAGAGTTTATGGTAGCTCCGCTTATTGGAAACATACTTGTGATGATCAACAAAACTTGCTGCATTAAAGATGATGTGGTTATGGATATGATTTTTGTCAACGTGGGTACTGATCACATATTCATATTTTCCTTTTAGTACTTCATCTGCAAATTGCTGTCCTAAGCGATGGGCAGTTTCGGCATCAACTTCTCCAGGTTTAAATGACTGGATCAGATGAAATGCCAGGTTATCGCCTTTGTCCATTCCATTCTTTTTTGCCATTTCTCTTGTCATAGAAAATTCAAGATCTGCAGTTTCCGGGGAACAGCCAAAACTGGAAACTAACAGTTTTTCATCTGTCTTATCTGGATTTGTAATATAGTCCAGAGCTTTCTTGTCTGTTACTTTAATGGGGAAGATCTTAAGATACGCCATAATTCTTTCACCATCTCTTTCAATTCTTGCATTTCTTCCGGATACAGATCTCCGGTGCTGTTTACTTTTTTCGCAATCTGATTAATATTTACGCCAATCTTGTGCATTTCCTCATACTGTTTCTTTAGCGGAGTAGTGTCGGTGTTGACGATGTAAGCGTCGATTGCCATTTTACGAAGGTAAGCTCCCATATTTTTTGTTTTTGATTCAATCATCTTTCTGCGAATCAGCTTCTTTTCTTCCGGGGAAACACAAAACAAAATTTGTATATTTCTTTTTCTCTTTGCCATAGGCAGATTCTCCTTTCATTGGTTCTTCGAAGTAGTGACTTCTGAGTTTTTAATTTAGGGCAGGGTTCCCTAAATTGTTGGTTTTTCGGAAGTGTATATACACTTCCTGTCCTTGCTATTTACCGGTGGCACAGCCGCCGGAAGAGAGTCCTTAAAAAAGATCCCTCTATAAATAAGGTACTGAGAGAAGAAAAAGAGGACATCGAAGTTCAGAAGTATGACGCAGACATGATTCTGTGGTATAGTAAAATCTGAACGAAAAAGAAGAAAAGAGGTCAAACCGATGTCACGGAAAAACCATAAGATGATAGATGGGAGACTACTGCAAACGAATAAGAAGTATTCACAGTTAAAGATAAAGCAGAAAGAAAAGATTGCGGAATGGATGTTTCAGGCAACCAGAGATTATTATATGAAAAAATGCACTTTTCCGAATGACAAACATTTGGAAGAAGTAGTGGATACTGTCTATGAAAAAATCGAAGATTTAGAAATCTGGATTCCGTATGGAGAGGTCTTTAAGCATTATAAATCCAAACGATCGGATATCAACAAACATGTCAGAAAATCTCTGAATGAAAAAGAAGAGAGTCGGATTGAGAAGGTCTGTTTTATGAATATGTGTATGATTCAGGATCATAAAGGAAATGTACTGGCTCTGGATAAAGTAAATGATAGCTATACCGGTACAACTTTTCCAGGCGGTCACGTAGAAGCAAATGAGATTTTTCAGAAATCTATGATTCGGGAAGTCTGGGAAGAAACAGGACTTACGGTTGAAGCACCGAAGCTTGGAGGATTATATCATTGGCATAAGAGCGGAGTGCACTATGTTATTACCCTGTATAAAGCGGATAAGTTTACCGGAGAATTAAAGAGTTCTGAGGAAGGAAGAGTTTATTGGATTCCGCTGGAAGAGTTAAAAACAAAAGAACTTGCTACAGGTATGGAACACGTTTTGCGGATTCTGGAATCAGAGAAGGTGGATGAGTGCTATATGCATCTGGAAGCAGATGGATATGTGGGAGACTTGTATTAAAGAATTACATGAGAAATGTGTGCTTGGGTAATGATGAGCCAAGTGAATATTCTGGTGCTAAACAGGCAAGGAAGATTCTTGAACAGGCAGCTGCTTTATTTGCCAGTGGAACTATGAACAATGAGGACAAAACTACTTTCATGGATGAGATGACGAGACTTTATCTGGCATCTAAAAAGAACAGAAGAAAATGGTAAGAAAAAATGAACTGTTTTGTTTTCTTGCTTGCTAGAAAAGAAGGATAGAATGTATAATAGTGTTAATGATCCAGAGAGGTTTACTCTGGAAATAGAATTATTCGCACCAATGGTGCGAGTATAGATTAGGAGTGAAAGAATGGTAGAAGATACTATGTTTTCCGGGAAATCGAAAAATATTGAGTACAAGGTATCCTTACCTGATAAAAGTGAAAAGTACATGAAGACAATCGTAGCTTTTGCCAATACACAAGGTGGCAAGCTGATTTTTGGAGTAGATGATAAAACACACCAGATTGTTGGTGTGGAAAATGATGTGTTGTTTCAGCTGATGGATGGAATTGCCAATGCAGTTTCTGATTCCTGTGTGCCACAGATCATTCCTGATATTGAGCCGCAGACGGTAAACGGGAAAACAGTTATTGTTGTATCAGTAGAAGCAGGAAAGAATAGACCATATTATCTAAAATCAAAGGGAAAAGATAATGGTACTTATATCCGTGTTGCAGGTACATCAAGGTAGGCATTTTCAGAGAAAATAAAAGAATTGGAGATGGAAGGAGACAGAATCTCCTGGGATGAACTTACCTGTGTAGGATATCCAGTTTCAGAAGAAGCTACAGAGAAACTTTGCCAGGATATTGAAAAGTTCCGGAAAAAAGCAGGAATGTCAGAGCATTCTGTGAAGAAAGAGCAGCTGATAAACTGGAAGATCTTAAAGCAGAGTGAGGGACAGCTTCTGGCAACGAATGCCTATGCGTTGCTGACATCAGATTATTTCTCATTTTCTAAAACCCAATGTGCGGTATTCAAGGGAATAGATCGTGCAGTATTTCTTGATAAGAGAGAATTTATAGGACCAATCTATACACAAATCGAAGAAGCAGTAGATTTTGTATTGAGAAATATTCGACTTGGAGCAACAATTGACGGATTGGTGCGAAAAGAGAAATATGAGCTACCACCGGAAGCAATCAGGGAAATGATCATTAACGCCCATTGTCACCGTAACCTGTTGGATGAATCTTGTATTCAGGTCGCAGTTTATGATGAAAGACTGGAGGTGACTTCTCCGGGTGGATTATATAACGGATTAACTTATCCAATGCGTCGTAAAACCCCTTGCTTTAGCTATGGGGATATAAGACGCGTCCATCGAATTTACGCAAGTAATTGAGATGGACAAAAT
>NZ_QTVL01000025.1:0-13094 GCF_003460565.1 Blautia sp. AF32-4BH
CACCCTTTATTATCATAGAAGAATCTTATTTACAGACTTTTTCTCACAGTCTCATGTTAGCATTTCCGGATTTGGTTCATCGTGAATCAGTCGATACAGCGGATGTTTGATAGTTTTTTCCTCGCCACCGGTACCGGTGTATTGATATACATGGACTCTGTGACCTGAACTTAAAGTTTGTCATCTACTTTTGTTGCGATAAAATCCACTTCGGAATTATCCACTTTACCAATAGAGACATCATAGTCTCTACGTAGCAGTTCAAAGTAAACAACATTTTCTATTGCATGTCCGCTATCACGATCCCTGAATCCAAGCAGATAGTTTCTAAGTCCGATATCAACGATGTAATACTTTCCAAGAGTACGTAAGAATTCCTTTCCTTTAATATCAAATCTCTTGATGTCATAGAAGAAGTATGCTTCCAGTAGCGCATTCACATAGGCCTGAACAGTGTGAGCGCTTGGAGTTCATAGTGTTCGCCGGTTTTATCAAATGCTTGCTTGCGTGTGCCACCTAACGCACTTTTGGTTTCTCTTATTTCAAAATCATGGAATGTTAAAAATTCAGAGAAGGACAATGGAAGCATCTTTATTTCTACGCATCTGCCTGATAAATAGGTAGCATATTCAGAGGAGAGCATATAAGCATTCGAACCAGTAACATAAATATCGCAATTGAAATCAACATGGAAAGAGTAAGCATAAACTCATGAAAAAAATTAAGTTTATGCACTGAAATGCAGAAACTATTAAAATTTGACAATTTTTGTATTTTACAAGAAGAGAATGCCTCTATCATTGTAGACAGAAGCACCGGTATTATTTCCACAGCGGATAGCACGGTCGAGCTCATGATGGGGAGATTATTTGATGAATTATGTGCTAATATTCTGCAATTCTACTGCTGGTCGATTGATTTATTTACACTCTCATTATAATATGTGTGCAGGAGGTGGATATATGTATCAGATTAGTAATGAAAAATTCGGTTTATTTGTAACCGAATTAAGAAAGGAAAAGAATTTAACTCAAAAGGATTTGGCTGAAAAATTATATGTATCAGATAAAACAGTTAGCAAATGGGAACGTGGTCTTAGTATGCCCAATGTCGTATTACTCATACCAATAGCTGATATATTAGATGTTACCGTTACAGAATTGTTACGTGGAGAAAAAATAGATACACAGAAAAATATTGATAAAAAAGAAATCGAGGAATTGGTAGTAGGCTCTCTCGATATGGCTGTTAGGGATTCTATTCACCAGCATAGAAAAAACTGGATATTAGCATATTTGTTATGTTTTTTTATATCTATTACAGAAATTATTATGTTAGTTGTATCTGGAAGTTCGTTAGCTGAGATGAAAAGGGATATATTGCTAGTTACCGGGGGAATGCTTTTATTTGGTGCATGGTTTTGTTTCTTTGCAAAAGACATATTACCAACATATTATGATGCCAACAAGATAAATTATGTTTCACAAGGAATTTTTAGAATACATCTAGTTGGTTTATCTTTTAACAATGGAAATTGGATATATATCTGCACAACTTTAAAAATATGGATACTTGCAACAGTTGTTTTATATCCTCTTGCAGGTATTATAATAATCAATTGTTTCAATATAGCTTTATGGGATATTTTGAATAAAATTTTCCTAATTATGATATTAGGCGGTATGGTAGTTTCGATTTACATTATCGGGAAAAAATACGAATAATTAAATTACCTGTTATCGTTGTGGATAGTACTAATTTACAACATTCTTCATGGGAAATATGGAATGATGCAGAAGAGGTTGTGTTAAGAGAATTAGTGTACATTTAAAACGTGGAAAGCCCCTTCGGGAGTATTTTTCTGTTTATAAGATAATTTCTGCCGGAGATTTTGATTTAATAATTTGATTTATAAAACTGGCAATGATACAATTAGCGTAATTTGAAAGAAAGCAGAGAAAATATGAGTGAAAACTTACTGATTGTTGAAGATGACAAAAAATTAAATGATGGAATACGTCTCGCATTGAAGAATGATTCCTATTTCTTTTATCAGTGCCAGACTTTGCAGGAGGCTAGAGAAATCTTGAAAAAGGAAGATATCACATTGGTTTTATTAGATGTGAACTTGCCGGATGGGAATGGGATTGATTTTGTAAGAGAAATAAGGAAAAACAGTCAGGTGCCGATTATCCTGCTTACAGTAAATAACATGGAAGTAGATATCGTAACAGGATTGGACGCTGGGGCAAATGATTATATTACGAAACCGTTTAGTTTGATGGTTTTGCGTGCAAGAGTGTCTGTGCAGCTTAGAAATAAAGATGCAGTAGTTAAGAATTCTATGGAGTTTGATGGATTCGAGTTCTATTTCGATAAAATGGAATTTTTCAAAAATGGAGAACTTATTGAACTGAGTAAGACAGAACAAAAACTCTTGAAAGTGCTGTGCGAAAACAGAGGAAAAGTAGTGAAGCGAGAATACCTGATTGACGAGGTATGGCAAGGAGATACAGAGTTTGTGGATGCTCATGCTCTGACTGTTGCAGTTAAACGTCTCAGAGACAAATTAGAAGATGATACGCAGAAGCCTAAATATATCAAAACGGTTTATGGAATTGGTTATACCTGGGCGGTGAATGGATGATAGAAATAATTATATTGATTGTAGGAATATTTGTTTTAAGTGGAATCTTCTGGCATAGCATTTTTTATCAGAAAGAAAAAAAGCTTTTGAACCGGCTGCAGCAAATGCTGGATTGTGCTATAGATGGAGAACTGGAACGGACAGAAATATCAGAAGAAAAGTACTCTGCTCTTGAAAACAGCATGAAACAACATTTAGACAGTAGCTTTCTGGCAAGAAAGAACCAACAGGAACAAAAAGAAGTGATACAGAAACTTATTTCCGACATTGCGCATCAGACGTTGACTCCTATTTCAAATTTGAAAATTTATGGTGAAATACTCTCTGAAACAAATCATGAAAATCAGGAGGAGATAGATACCATTTTGGAGCAGACAGAGAAATTAGATTTCCTGATACAATCATTGGTCAAATTATCACGGATGGAGAGTGGAATTATCGCAGTACATTCGGAGGATACTACTATTACACAGATGCTTGAATCCATACAGCAGCAGGTTAGCGTGAAAGCAAGGGAGAAGAATATTACTCTGAGCCTATGTGACACGGATTTGCATGTTCTATGTGATCCAAAATGGACTGTGGAGGCACTCGGAAATATTGTAGATAATGCGATTAAATACACAGCATGTGGGGGAAATGTTCAGGTAAAAGCTGAGCAGAATTCTTTCTTTGTAAAGATTGATATTATTGATGATGGCATTGGAATAGAAAAAGAAGAAATACCAAAGATATTTGGAAGGTTTTATCGGAGTCTGTCAGTGTCAGACCAGCCAGGAGTAGGAATTGGCTTATTCCTTGCAAGAGAGATTATTCAGGCACAAAAAGGGTATATAAAAGTGACATCAGAGAGAGGAAAGGGCTCTATCTTTTCTGTGTTTCTCCCGATATCAAAAAAGGAATAGTATCAAAACTGTGATATTTCAGAAACCGGATAGAGACATTGTTGTGATAAAGTCTGTATTGTAAAGAGCAATACAGGCTTTTTTAAAATATAAGACAGGGAGGAAGACATGAATATATTAAAAACGGTAGATTTACAAAAAATATATGGACAAGGAGAAACAGAAGTCAAAGCCCTTGATGGTGTAAATTTAGAAGTGGAAAAGGGGGAGTTTGTAGCGATTGTTGGAACTTCCGGGAGCGGAAAGTCTACGATGCTTCATATCATTGGAGGATTAGATAATCCAACATCTGGGCAGGTAATTGTGGATGGACAGAACTTAAGCCATATGACAGATGAAGAGCTTACCATTTTCCGACGCAGGAATATTGGTTTCGTATTTCAACAGTATAATCTGGTTCCGATGTTGAATGTATGGGAGAATATTATTCTTCCCGTGAAGCTGGATGGAAAAAAGATTGAAAAGAAATATGTAGATGAAATCATTGATACACTTGGTATTCGAACAAAATTGGAAAATCTGCCAAGTGCTCTATCCGGCGGACAGCAGCAGAGAGTGGCAATTGCGAGGGCTTTAGCTGCAAAACCTGCCATTTTGCTCGCTGACGAACCGACTGGAAATTTGGATTCGAAGACAAGTCAGGATGTATTAGGGCTTCTGAAAGTAACCAGTAAGCGTTTTCACCAAACCATCGTTATGATCACCCATAATGAAGAGATTGCCCAGATGGCAGACCGGATTTTACAGATAGAAGACGGAAAAATTGTTTCAGACAGTGGTGTGGTATAGCAGGGGGCGATTTTATGGTAAAAGTAGAGAATAAAGAGACGTTGCGATTATTAACGAGTCGTTTTATGAAAATGAATCGCGCCAGGAATGTTATTGCCGTTATTGCAATCATTCTGACTTCCCTTTTATTCACAAGTCTCTTTGTGGGAAGTGTATCTATGATTCTTTCCAAAAGAGCAACGGAAATTAAGCAGTTTATGGATTCTGCCCATGCCAGTGCACAGAATCTGTCAGAAGAAGATGCAAAGCGATTGCAGCAAACAATCGAACAGAGTGAAGATGTTAAGCGATATGGTTCCGGTATTTTTCTGGGAGCTGGAATGGACGAAAGGTTTGGTTTTTCCGTAGAGGTCCGATATGCAGATGAAAATACGGCAGAAAGTTTTAATTGTCTGCCAACCACAGGAAGACTGCCGGAGAAAGAAAATGAAGTAGCACTTAGCAGCATGGTATTGGAATCTCTGGGAGTTACACAAAAGATTGGGGAAGAAGTAACGCTGACCTGGGAAGTAAATCCCATGCTGAAACAATATAAGACAGATACGTTTAAGATATGTGGATTCTGGCAAGGAGACAAAGCTGTTTTAGGTCAGATGGTCTGGGTATCCGAAGCCTATGCAAAGGAGAATCGTTATCCCGTTACGCAGGAAGAATTAGAAAATGGTATCTACAATGGAGGAAAAGAGTATTTTCTCTGGTACAAGAACCTTTGGAATCTGGAAAAGAAAACGGAAAAGATATCTAAAGCAGCGGGATTTACGAGAGCTGGGACAGGAATGGAAGTCAATCCGGCATATAATCTCTTTGAAGAGGATTCATTTTCATTTTCTTCCTTAATTATAATGATTCTATTTGTTATATTAGCTGGATACCTGATTATTTATAATATCTTTAACATTTCTGTGAAAACTGATATCCGGGCTTACGGATTGCTAAAGAACGTGGGAACAACGGGAAAGCAGTTGAAAAAAATTGTACGTATGCAGGCGTGGAGATTATCAGCTATTGGTATTCCAATCGGATTGCTTTGTGGTTATCTTGCAGGTCTTTGTATGGCTCCGTCCTTGACAGCAGATGCTGAAATTAGTGCACAGGCAGGACAGACTGCTCAGACAGTAGTATCAGCAAATCCTTTGATTTTTCTTGCAGCAGCGCTTTTGACACTTTTAACGGTGTATCTCTCTAGTCTGCAGGCTTGTAAAATGGTGGAAAGGGTATCTCCTGTGGAAGCTCTGCGTTTGGCAGAGGGAGAGCAGTCACATAGGAAAATAAAAAAGAATACTTCTGTAACCTGGTGGGGAATGGCAGTTCAAAATGTGTTACGAAATTGGAAAAAGGGATTGATTGTTATGCTTTCTATCGCTCTTTCTATGGTGGTTGTCAACTGTATCGTGATGCTGGTGCAGGGATATGATTTTGATTCTTACCGAAAAGTGCTTTTAGCTTCCGATTTTCAACTGGATCAGATGACGGGAAGTTTGTTAAATACGAATTTCAACGGTATTACACCTGAAATCAAAGAGATTCTGGACGAATGTCCTGATAGTGCTAAGACAGGATATGTGTATTATTCTGAGGAAACCCACAAGATGGAGCCGGAACTTCTGAAAACATGGGAAGCATTCGCAGATAAATATGAAAAAAACTGGAACGATTATGAAAAACAGGTTTGGGAAGAGGCAAAGGCTTCCAATACAGTAAGTGTTCATTTTCTCGGAATCAGCGAGTCGGTGTTTGACAAATTAGAATGGAGAGGGGAAAAATGCTCTTGGGATACATTTAAAAGCGGAAATTATGTGCTTGTAGATTATGGTAATAAATATGCAGAGCGTCCGGTTTCTTATTATCAGACTGGGGGTATTTTTCAGATGGATTACAAAAATGGAAACCAAAAAGATTACGAAGTCATCGGAGAAGCACTGATGCCATATGCATTGGATTATCCGTATGCGGACTGTATCTATATCACGGTATTGGTTCCCGAAGAGGAGTATATCACCCAGACAGGAAATGAATCAGCCATGTATGCTGCCATTGATGCAAAGAAGGGCGAGGACAAGCAGATAAAAGAATACATTGATAAAAATATTTTGAAAGAAAATGATATGATCAACGTGTTTTCTGTATTGGACATGAAAGAGAGCTTTCAGCGGTATGTCAGTAAATATTATATGATCGGTAGTTTTCTTGTTGTTATTTTAGCTTTTATTGGCATTATGAATTTCTTTAATACAACAGCAACCTCTGTAATCAGCAGAAAAAAAGAACTGGCACTTTTGGAAGTTGTGGGAATGACGAAAAAACAGGTATCGAAAATGCTAGTGACTGAGGGATTCCTATATTTGGGAGGCGCATTTGTGATTGCAGTATTGCTAATTGTATTTGGAGCAAAGCAGATTTTAGTAAATACGCTCGGTACGGCATTTTTCTTCCGGCTGCATCTTACAATCGTGCCATGTGTGCTTATGATTCCAATTTTGGTTGGGATTGCGTATGTGATACCAAAGTATCAGTTTGAAAAGATGAGTCGGGAAAGCATTGTTGAAAGGATTCGGAAAGAATAATAACAATGTGTAAAAAAGGCGTATGGATTTGATGAATCCATGCGCCTTTTTAGAAAAATATAAATAAAAACAAAAGAATCCTAACTTTTTTTATAGTAGGATTGTTATATTATTTAGAAAACAGAGGGAGGCAAATTTGCGAATGGAATACAAAACTGATTCTTTGTTAGTACATCTAGCAAGAGCAGGAGATGAAGATGCGTGTGAAAAACTGGTCAAAAAATATTACTCAAGTATATATCAATATTGTTTGCTACATATCAATGATCCATATGAGGCAGAGGATTTGACACAAGAAGTGTTTACACGTTTCTTTTCCAATTTATATAGATATAAAGAATATGGAAAAGTTAAGAATTATCTTTATACAATTGCCGGAAATACCGTTAAAAATTATTACAAAAAGAAAAAAGATATTCCATCAGAGGAACTGCTAAAATCAGAGGACTGTAGTAAAAATCATGTAGAAGAGCTAGGAGTCCGATTAACTATTGAACAGGCAGTGAGAAAGTTACCGGAAGAAATTAGAGAAACGGCAGTTTTATATTTTTTTCAGGAATTGAAGCAAAGAGAAATTGCAGAATTACTTCATATCAAACTTTCTCTTGTAAAATATCGAATCGGAAGAGCAAAAGAACTTTTAATGAAAGAGTTGGAGGTGAAAAAAGATGAAGAATTATAAGCAACAAATAAAGGAATATAAAGAGGAGATTGAAGAAAAGTATGTAAGGGCTGAAGCAGAGAACAAAACAGTAAAAGCATGTCAGAATATTTTGTCAGAGTCGGTTTTATCGAAACAATCGCATAGAACATCTTATTTTGAATTTTTGTATGAGCAGACAAAATTCATAAAAAAAAGATGGTGGATTTTACAAGGTTGTGTTCTTATGTGTCTATGGATATGGTTGAGTAATTATACGTCAGACATAAAAGATATGATGAGGATTATGGGAATATCTGCCACAATATTTGTGGTTCTGATTATCCCGGAAATTTGGAAAAACAGAAGAAATGGTGCGATTGAGATTGAGCAGGCGTCTTATTACACACTGCGTCAGATTTGTACAGCAAGAATGTTAATGTTTGGAGTAGTGGATCTGGTGATCGTTATGGTGTTTTTGGCAATTACATATCAAACAACAATACTCTCGTTAAGTGATTTGGTGGTTAATTTTTTGCTTCCGGTAAATGTTTCATGTTGTATATGTTTTCGTGTATTGTACAGCAGATGGGAAAAATCAGAATATATAGCAGTGCTTTCTTGTCTGGTATGGGTTGGTTTATGGATGATGATTGTTGCAAATGATGTTATTTATCAGAAAATTGTAACTCCGGTATGGGTGGCTATGCTGATATTGACTTTTGTATATTTTGTTTTTTGTGTTCAGAAGTCATTAGTATTTGATGAAAAAATTTTGGAGGATTACACGTATGAAATTAGAATTTAAAAATGTAACAAAACAATACGGAGAAGTAAATGCTGTTAATAAAGTGAATTGTGTTATGGAAAAAGGAATTTATGGACTGCTTGGAGTAAATGGAGCAGGAAAGACCACATTAATGCGTATGCTTTGTACGATTGTTCAACCATCAGAAGGACAAATATTATGGAATGGTAAAGATATATGGAAACTAGGAGGTGAATACCGAGAAGTTCTGGGATATTTACCACAGGATTTTGGATATTATCCAGATTTGACCGTATATGATTATATGATGTACATTTCTTCTATAAAAGGGTTAAAAATGCCGTTTGCCAGAAAAAAAGTGAAGCAATTATTAAATCAAGTAGGAATGGAAAAATTCAGTAAAAGAAAAATGAAGAATTTGTCTGGAGGAATGGTTAGACGTGTAGGAATAGCACAGGCGATGTTAAACGATCCGCAAATTCTTGTCCTGGACGAACCTACCGCTGGATTAGACCCGAATGAAAGAATACGTTTTCGTAATTTAATTAGTGAATTATCGGAAGAACGTTTGGTGCTCTTGTCTACACATATTGTATCGGATATTGAGTACATTGCGAATAACATTATGTTAATGAAAGATGGAGAACTTTTTTATGCAGGTACTGCGGAAGATTTAGTATCTTCTATGAAAGAAAAGGTATGGCAATGTAATGTTTCGAGAAGTATGATAGACAAATATATGAATGAATATTTGGTTGGAAATATAAAAACAACAAAAACCGGAGCAGAGCTTAGAATTATTTCAATAGAAAAGCCAACAGAAGATGCTGTGGCTGTAGAAAAAAATCTGGAAGATGCATTTCTATTTTATTTTGGAGAAAAATCGGAGGAAAAACAAGATGCTTAAATTAGAATTAAAACGAATTTTTTCAAAGAAAATTAATGTATTTGCAATCGGATTGGCATTGATACTTGCTGTCATTTTTAGCGGATTTGCAGTTACAAGTAATCGCTATGTGGATGAGAATGGAAATGCTAGTACTGGAATTATGGCAACAAGAAAACTTACAGATAACAGACGAGCATGGAAAGGTACATTGACAGAAGATGAACTTGGAAAAGTTATAGAACAAAATAAAAATGCGGTGACACAATCCTCAGAAGAAAATGCGATTTACGGAACGACATTACAACCGATAGATGATATTAGGGGTTTTATAATATCGGTATTAACACCGGATGCAGAATATGATGAAAGTGTTCTGAATCAAATTACAGAAGAAAATATACAAGAGTTCTATAACACTTATCATAAAAATATGAAAAAGATGGCAGAAGAATATGGAAAGACTGCTGTTCAGAAAAAATACTTGGAAAAGAAATATAATGAAATAAAATTACCAGTAGAATACGAATCTTATAGTTCATGGGATACTATGATTATGTATGTAGAAACGTATTCTATTATTCTGGCAATCATAGTTGGTTTTATTTGTGCTGGAATATTTGCAGATGATTTTCAGACAAAAGCAGATGCAGTATTTTTCTCTACAAAGTATGGACGTACAAAAGCTGTTAAAACAAAAATACTGGCAGGAATAGTTACGACAGTTATGATTTATTGTATGGGAATTATATTACTTAGTGTGATTTGCTTTGGAATTATGGGAACCAGTGGTATGAATACACCCTATCAAATGTATCAGGCATATAGTATTTACATTATGTCATATGGACAATACTATTTGTTGACAGTTGTATGTGGATTTATAGCCAGTATGCTGGCGGCTTCAGTGTCTATGTTAGTAGCGGCTAAAATGCATACAATTAGTGTCGCTGTTTGCATTCCGTTCTTTTTATATTGCTTATTGCCATTTATAGGACGGGCACTTTCTGGGTATACAACGCTTTTCAATTTGATACCAACAATTTTGACAAATGTACAGGCAAGTGTAAAAGTCCCACTTATTTATCAGATTGGGAATTGTGTATTTCGACAAATTCCGCTTGTAATGGTAATGTATACCGTGATGGCAATAGCCTTACTGCCTTTTATTTATAAGAGTTTTCGCAGATACGGAAATAAGTAAAAATTGTATTCATACTCATGAAAAACAAAGTAAGTAAAATATTTTCTGGAAAAATCAAAGCATAATACGTGCAATTTAAGGCGGGCAAGTTGCCCGCCTTAAATTGCACGTATTATGTTAAAAGACCAGATAGAGTTTTTCCAATGGAAAATCCAATCTGTGGATATAACTCCTGAATCTCCCGATATTTTGCTTCAATCATTTCAGGCTCATCAGCCAAGATCTTTTCATATATTTTGAAAGCTTTTTTAAAATGTGTTTTGGCTTGTGAAAGATTGGCGGTCATCAGATAAATGGTTGCAAGGTTTTCCTGTACTTTGGCATAATCCAGACATTCATCGGAATGGTATTCCTTGATGATACCGGATAATTTTTGCAATTCGGAGATTCCTCTTTCGGGTTCCTGCTGTTTTGTCAGGAACATTGCATAATTGGCAATCTGAGGTATGCTGTCATTTATATGAAGCAGGTTAAATTGGTCAAGCAGTGAGATGCTTTTTTCCATGTGTTCTCTTGCAAGATCGGGATAACCGTTCATGCGGTAAAGTCCTCCGAGATTGGCATGAAGGTTAGAAACGAGGCGAGCATTGTCAGCAGTGATATTTTCTATCTGGGCAAGTGCATTTTTTTCCAGTTTTATTGCTTTTTCAGGTTGGGTTTCAAGGGCTGCCTGAAAATCCAGTAATAACGCCCGGTCAGAGTCGGTGCCAATGCTTTTTGTCTTTAACAGTACCTTCAGTTCCTGAATGATTTCCTTCATACCTTTGTGATAGTTATAGTTATCCATGTATGGAAATGCATTTTCCAAAAAAAGCAGATACTTTGGCATATCATCTTTTTCAATCAGATCTAAGATATTTCCTATTGTTTGAAATAGCTTTTTATAATAATCTACTTCCATTCCATGCATTAAACATATGTGCTGTAAAGAATCCAGCAATGTGTGGCAACTACTTACAGATGGTTTTGTCTCTGAAAGAGTGATTTCCTAAATCATCGGATGCAGAGAGAGTGTGCGACGTGTTGTTGTCTGAACGAAACCAGTCTCAATTAAATCGTTGATTTCATTTAGTGTGGGCAGTTCCAGCCATTTGGCAAATATACGGGCAGAAATACCGGTGGAAGGAAGAAAGCATAGATTACACATGATATCCTGCTGTTTAAGAGATAAAGTGTATAGAGAAAACAGCGTATGGATATGATTGTAATAGGTGGCTTTGCTGCTTTGTCCATCTTTGATTATTTTAATTTTATCTTCGTTATGGAAAGATGCTTTTTCCGCCTGAAGTCTTGTTAATAACTGGTCTGGAGTCGAGATTCCATTTTCCAGAAGTTTTGCTGCCAGTTCCACGGCAAAAGTATGAGAGTGAACAGTTTCGATGATTTTTTCAACTGTTGCCCGGTACGTGTCTGCCGCTGAATAAAATACTGATGCCAGTTGGAAGAGAGCGTTCATATCTGATATTTCTTTTAATGGCAGAGTACAGTATTCATCCAGTCTGCTTCTGGTTGTAAACAAAATCTGGCAGCGATATTTTAATACTACTGACAGAAAGCTGTCTTGTGTAGCAGTGACATTAAAATTATCTATGATCAACAGAGTATCAGATTTCAGGGAACGCAGAAAACGGTTATGTCTTTGAAACCGTTCCTGTTCAGTGCTTTCCGGCAGATCGTCAATAAAATCCATGTCAGTAATATCCTGATGAAGATTGCCGGTATATTCTACATATAGAATGTTAGTGTAATGCTCTTTGCAATGTTTTGCGTAGGCTTTGGCAAGTTCGCTTTTTCCAATACCGGCAATTCCGCAAAGAAAAACATGACGGTTTTCTTCAAGCATGGTATATAATTCTTCCAGTTCTTTATCTCTTCCGATAAAATGACGGCATGGTTTCGGAACCTCACTGTCCATAATATAATCCAGCACAATGGGTGACAGGGCACCTCCGGCAATTAATTTTTGATTTTTAGTATCACGTTTGATAAATTGTCGCTCCATGCCCAAAGAAATCAGCTTTGCAAGAAAAAGCAGACGTGAGCTGGCTGGTTTGTACAGAGAAGCCAGATTTTTCTTTTTGGCATCGGAGATGGTGTCATCTTGTATAAATAATGTGTATATATCCTGCATAGCCATATTGCAGTCAGACATCAATGGAAGCAGATTCTGGTGAATGGTTTCTGCCAGTTTTTTCTGATTACTGGGTTTGGAATAGTAGGCAGATATTTTGGGACTGATCTTTGCTTGACCGGTCAGCCAACGACAAACCAGACCATTATCCATAGAAAAATCCTGATTTGCCGGATCATCCATAAAATCTTCAAATAATTCGTATAAAAAATCAGGCTGACTCATTTGATTACTTTCGCTGATATGATTTTTTTGCAAGTGCTAATAGAAGAAAAATCGCATCGATTCAATAGAAATTCCCCTTTCGTAGTTAAGATTAAGTATATCTATCATAACACGAACATATATTCGATTCAAGAAAATGCGGATATTTTTAAATTGATTGTGTCAATTTACAATCAATTTCTATTCAATGTGGTTTTCCGGCAGGTTCTGTAAAATAAGCTCAGATCAAAACAATGACGGGAGGAGCTTATGCAACAGAATATTGAATTTGAGCGGTGCATTGATTTTCTGGTACGGATGCTTGATAAGTACGGCGATGAAGTCCTCCGGGAGT
>NZ_QTVL01000025.1:13104-14489 GCF_003460565.1 Blautia sp. AF32-4BH
CTTGATAAGTACGGCGATGAAGTCCTCCGGGAGTTGGAGGAAGAAAAACAGAATAAAGAAGAAAAAACAGCATAGAATACTTCTGAGCGGGTATGGCTAAGAATGTTTTGGCGTATTGACAGGACATTTAAAATGACGTATACTAAGCTCAGTGATCGTTCTGTAGAAACTTGCGAAGCCTACAGGCGGGGGAGAGCCTGCGGGTCTCTCCCTCTTTTGTTTTAAGGAGAAATGATATGCAGACACCGAAAAAATTCTCTTCTTTTAGTGATCAGGTTTCCTGGATCAGTGACGAAAAGGGAATAAAAATAAACGACAGAGAATATGCAGAAGAGATGTTACGCCAAATAGGATATTTTCCTCTTATGGGAGGATATAAACATCTTTTTAGAATATCGAATACAAAGAAATATAAAGCAGGAACAAGTTTTGAAGAAATAGTCAGTCTGTATAAGTTTGATGCAGAGCTTAGAGAGTTGTTCTTTAAATATTTACTGCAGGTTGAGCGACAGATGCGTTCTTTGATGTCATACTATTTTACTGAAATGTATGGAGCAGAGCAGAAGCAGTACCTGGATGCTAATAATTATAATCATACAAAAAGAAATCATGCAACAATCGTAAAGTTGATAGCGACCTTGAAACGGGCAACAACGACCACAGATTATACATATATCAATTATTATCGCAAGACATATGGTGAAATTCCATTATGGGTTTTGGCGAATGTACTTACGTTTGGAAATTTATCAAAAATGTTCCGAGTATTTCCTCAATCCTTAAAATCAAAAGTATCAAAAAACTTTGAACCTTTGAATCAGCATCAGATGGAGCAGTTTCTATCGGTTCTCACGAAGTATAGAAACGTATGTGCACATGGAGAACGACTGTTCACATACAGAACGGTAGATGCTATTGCGGATACACCGCTTCATAAAAAACTTTCATTGCCACAGAGTGGGAATCAGTATGAAAAAGGAAAACAGGATTTGTTTGCTGTGGTGATTGCTTTTAGATATCTATTACCTGGAAAAGATTTTCTGGAATTTAAAAGAAAGCTTATAAAAGAGATTGACCGAGTAAACAGAGAGGTAGAGCATATAAGCGAAACGGAATTATTGAATAAAATGGGTTTCCCGGAAAACTGGAAAAATATTACCAGATACCATTTAAAGTAAAGAAAAATCCTCTAAGAGATAGTGAAATACCTATTGTCTTAGGGGATTTTTTTGTATTAATTATAGGATTGACAAAGAAATGAGTCAATAAGAAAATAAGTATTGAAAATAGTTGGAACAAGTATTAAAATAAAGTTGGGACAATAAAACGGAATTATACTGCGAGGAAGATTATGAAGAATAAAAAGATTAAATGCGATATATATA
>NZ_QTVL01000026.1:0-12636 GCF_003460565.1 Blautia sp. AF32-4BH
TCAATCAGGTCACTCTCGACTAAATGCGGATTAGCGATAACATCTCTTACTACGATGCTGGAAAGAATGGAAAATCAAGGGCTGATAAGCCGTGTTCAGTCTGAAACGGACAAAAGGAAAACGCTCCTATTTCTGACTGAGAAAGCACATGCCTTAAAGGGCGAGTACGATTCTGTATCTGATGAGATGGGCAGTATTTACTACAAAGGTTTTTCAGAGAAAGAAATTACCCGGTTTGAGGAATGCCTCGACCGCATCAGAAAGAATCTTGAGGAGTGGCAGAAGTCATGAGTATTTGTATCAAAGATCAGATTCAGAACATGAATATCGTCATTGGCTGCACAGTGGGGTGTACATATTGCTATGCCCGCAACAACGTGAAACGCTGGCATATGATTGATGATTTCGCTGACCCTGAATTCTTTCCGGGTAAGCTCAAGATGATGGAAAAGAAACGTCCGCAGAACTTTCTTCTTACTGGGATGAGCGATTTCTCTGGATGGAAGCCGGAATGGAGAGACGAGGTATTTGCAAAGATCCGTGAAAATCCACAGCATCAGTTCCTGTTCCTTACCAAGCGACCTGATTTGCTGGATTTTGATACCGATCTGGAAAACGCATGGTTTGGCGTTACGGTGACGAGGAAAGCAGAACGGTGGCGTATCGACGCCCTTCGGAAAAACGTCAGAGCAAAACATTACCATGTTACCTTTGAGCCGTTATTCGATGATCCCGGCACAGTTGACCTTTCCGGAATCAATTGGATCGTTGTCGGCACCATGACCGGAGCTCAGAGTAGGAAGATTCATACGGAGCCGGAATGGGCATGGTCTCTGACGGACCAGGCACATAAGCTCGGCATTCCGGTGTTTATGAAGGAAGATCTTGTCCCTATCATAGGGGATGAAAATATGATTCAGGAAATGCCGGAAGAATTTAATAAAGTGTTAGAGGTACAGAAATCATGGAAGAAGTAATAAATGGAATCCTCATTCGTGAGGTGGAAACAAAGAACATCATGACTAAGTCTAGTCTGCCGGTAGGCGGTTACTCGGTCAATCCCTATGTGGGCTGTACACATGCCTGCAAGTATTGCTATGCCTCTTTTATGAAGCGCTTTACCGGGCACAAGGAGGAATGGGGCACTTTCCTTGATGTGAAGCATTGGCCGGAAATTAAAAATCCGAAGAAATATGTCGGACAGCGGGTGGTCATCGGTTCTGTGACAGATGGCTACAATCCACAGGAGGAGCAATTCGGGAATACCAGAAAACTTCTGGAGCAGCTGATCGGCAGTGACGCAGATATTCTGATCTGCACAAAGTCGGATCTTGTGGTACGGGATATTGATTTGTTGAAGAAGCTTGGACGTGTAACCGTTTCATGGTCGATCAACACACTAGATGAAAATTTCAAGAACGATATGGATTCTGCTTCGAGCATTGAGCACCGTATCGCTGCTATGAAGCAGGTATATGAGGCAGGTATCCGTACAGTCTGTTTCGTATCCCCGGTATTTCCCGGTATCACGAATTTTGAAGTAATCTTTGAGCGGGTAAAGGATCAGTGCGATCTGTTCTGGCTCGAAAATCTCAATCTTCGAGGCGGTTTCAAAAAGACAATTATGGATTATATCGCCGGAAAATATCCTGATCTTGTACCACTTTACGACGAGATCTATAACAAGCATAACCGCAGCTACTTTGAAGCACTTGAAGTAAAAGCT
Source organism: Blautia sp. AF32-4BH (assembly GCF_003460565.1). Lineage (NCBI taxonomy): Bacteria > Bacillati > Bacillota > Clostridia > Lachnospirales > Lachnospiraceae > Blautia > Blautia sp. AF32-4BH. Next base: position 1,727 of record NZ_QTVL01000026.1, read on the forward strand.
GAGAAAATGGCTAAGAAGTATGATTGTGCCTTTGTGGATAATGAAATGCCTTATGGCAGAGTCCCGCAGGGGCATCCGGTGATTGTAGATTATTTCTATCATGAGGAAATCCGTAGGACAGAGAATACCGGAAAAAGAAATCGTTAACTTCAAGTTTGTAGGGCAGATAAGCTGTTTATTTGAGTAGAAAAAAGAATTACAATTAATAACGCCGGTGCGGGATTTTGATATCCAGTACCGGCGTTATTGATTCTACAGGGGCTTGGGGGTGTAGCCACCAAATATACTATTCGTTTTCTGCTTCGGCAAGTTTGTTAAGGATCCACTCCCGATTGATAACAATGTCCTCATCATCGCGGAGATCCTTGAAATCATTGCAGTGTGAAGAAGCAAATTCATACATATTGTCAATGTCAACTGCACCAGTGATCTTACCCTTATTAATGATGGTTTATTCCATACGAGAATAAAAATAGAGTAGACGAATTATTTAGCAATCTTCATCAAATCTTTATTTTTTTCTGTTAGGTTATATTTCAGTAAGAAATGAAATATGGAAGGAAGGATAGTAAAGATGGAAATGATGTTGCAGACACAAAATTTGTGTAAATATTTTAGAAAGCAGAAAGCGGTAAATAATGTTTCACTTAATATAGAAAAGAAACAGATTTATGGACTGCTTGGACCGAATGGTGCGGGAAAATCTACCACATTGAAAATGTTGACTGGTATGATGAAACCAACTGCAGGAAAGATTTACTTTGATGGAAAACTTTTGGATAGGAAAGATTTATCAAAAATAGGAGCGTTAATTGAAAATCCGCCTATTTATGAAAATCTTTCCGCCAGAGAGAATTTGAAGGTAAGACAATTATTGCTTGGTACAGATGAAAACAGAATTGATGAGGTCTTGCAGATTGTATCACTTACAAACACCGGAAAGAAGAAAGCAGGACAGTTTTCTTTGGGAATGAAGCAAAGACTAGGCATTGCAATGGCATTGCTTGGAGAACCGGAACTTTTGATATTGGATGAACCTACGAATGGATTAGATCCAATAGGAATCGAGGAATTACGAGAGCTGATCCGGTCTTTTCCGGAACAGGGAATCACTGTAATTCTCTCCAGTCATATTCTCTCAGAGGTACAGTTACTTGCAGATAAAGTCGGGATTATTTCAGGTGGAATCTTAGGATACGAAGGAGCATTAAAGCAGGGAGATAATCTTGAAGATTTGTTTATGAATGTGGTAAGAAAAAACCAGAAAGCAGGTGAAATCCATGGTTAATATTATAAAAGCAGAACATCAAAAAGCCAAAAGAACCATGCGAAAAAAGTTTATCTGGGGATTTCCTCTTCTTACATTTGTCATGGCATTTATATTTACTCTTGGGATGACAAATGCTTATGCAGAAAGTGTTTGGAACTGGTGGTATACACTTTTGCTGCCGGGGATGATTGCTCTATTTTGTTATCTTTCTGTGGCGCAGGAGAAAAAGATAAAATACTATCATTTAATGACTATTCCCACAGATAGAAGAAAATTGTTGCTGGGGAAAATTATTTATATTGGGTACATGATTTTGTTTTCTAATGTGATTGTGTTTGCAGGAGCAACGCTTGGAGGCTTTCTTCTAACGACACATGTTCCAGTTGGAGGAGCGTTGATTGCAGTATTGTTTCTGACGGTTTCTGAGTTATGGGAGATTCCGGTAGCTTTATTTTTAAGTGAACGATTTGGAATGATTGTAAACCTGTTCGTCTGCCTGTTTATTACCGTCAGCGGTGTGGTAATATCACAAACCAGAATCTGGTATGTACTTGTTTCTGCAATCCCTATGCGAATGATGTGCCCGTTGCTTCATGTTTTACCAAATGGACTTGCCGCAGAAGCAGGGAATCCTCTTTTGGATACGGGAGTCATTGTTCCGGGAATGTGTCTCTCAATCATCTGGTTTGTTTTTGTAACGGTTCTGTTTTTGAAATGGTTTGAGAGAAGAGAGGTGAAATAAGATGATTGGAAGATCTCTTAATGCAGACTTGCGAAAGATGAAAGGAACATCTGTGATTCTGGCACACTTATTGATTCCGATTATAACCAGCGTTATATTTTTAATATATTACTTTTTTTCACCATGGAATGAAAATATGAAAGTGATTGCATTTTATCAGGCAATAGGAGCAGGACTTCCGGTACTTATTGGAATTTTTACAGCAAGTGTGATGGAACAGGAACAAAATGCAGGTGATTTTCAAAATCTCTTGTCTTTACCGGATAAACCTGCAGCATTTTTATCGAAACTGTTGATGCTACTGGTTTTGTGTCTGTGCTCTATCCTATTGACAGCAATCATATTCGGAATTGGATTTGGAAGAATCGCATCAAGCGATATCGAAATCATGAAAGGATGTATATTTGCAGCATTGCTGCTGTGGGGAAGCAGTGTTCCACTTTATCTGTGGCAGCTGATTCTGGCTTTTCAGTTTGGAAAAGGGGTATCCATTGGAGCAGGGATTATATCAGGACTAATTAGTGCATTGATGCTTACCGGACTTGGAGATTATGTGTGGAAATATGTATTTGTCTGCTGGACGGGTAGAGTACCATATACTTATCTGCAATCTGTATTGGGAGAAACTAGTGTAGGTGAATGGTTGTCATTCATACCAGGTTGCTTAATATTTACAGGGATTAGTATGGTATACTATTTTTGGTGGGTAAACCACTGGGAAGGAAACAGAATATCGGAATAGAATCGAGGGAAACTATGGCAAAAATACTGGCAGTTGATGATGAACCGGCAATTCTGGAAATGATAGAAAGCATTTTGAATAAGGATGGACATCTGGTTACCAAAGTAAGTAATCCACTAAAAATTAATATGGAAGAATTACATCGTTATGACCTGATTTTACTGGACATTATGATGCCTGGAATTGATGGCTTCGAATTATGCAAAAGAATTAGGGCACTTGTGGATTGTCCGATTTTGTTTCTTACGGCAAAAACGGAGGAAAACAGTCTGGTAAACGGACTCTCTTTAGGAGCAGATGATTATATTTCAAAGCCATTTGGAGTGATGGAACTTCGGGCAAGGATCAATGCACATCTTAGAAGAGAGCACAGGGAACATTCTGTCCGGATGGTTTTAGGGAGAGTCTGCATTCAGATGTCTCAAAAGAAACTGTTGATGGATGATAAAGAACTTCCGTTTACGAAAGCAGAGTACGAAATCTGTGAATTTCTGGCTAAAAACAGAGGACAGGTTTTCTCGAAGGAACAGATATTGGAAGCGGTCTTTGGCTTTGACAATGAGAGTAATGACAGTACTATAATCACGCATATCAAAAATATAAGAGCAAAATTTGCGGATTATGATTATATGCCGATAAAAACAGTCTGGGGGATTGGATATAAATGGGAAGAGTAAAGAGAAGCAATGCACTCAGCAGGATTTTTATGAGATATGTACTGGTCATGCTTGGATCATTAGTTGGTTTGGTGATTGTTGCTTATCTGCTGCTGTGCCTTTTGATTAGTGTGGGCTGTATTTATCCGGCAAATTATGCAGAGCAAAAGATTAATGAAGCATATGATACGATTCTACGTGCAGATAAAGTGACTGATGAGATGATTCCCGCACTTTGTGATTATGTAATCTTTTCAGAGAATGGAGAGAAAATAGGTGGAGATCTGTCAGAACAATACGAACAGATAGCATGGAATGTTGCAAAGTACGGAAACGCATCCGGGAAATATTTTTATAAAGTAATTGTAAGGGAAAATGAATATGTTGTATTGCAATATCGCCTGACACCTCAATATCATTCAGCTTTTTTGAGGGAGCATTTTATAGGACCACAGAATGTGATGAGTATTATGTCAGTGATTGGAGCGGTAGCGATTATCATCATTCCGTCCATACGTTTTGGAAAAAGAATCAAAAAGCAGATGCAGCCTGTATTAGACGCAATCAGACAAATAAAGGATCAAAATCTGGAATATGAGACATCCTGTTCCGGTATCAAAGAGTTTGATGACTGTTTATCGGCAATCGATGATATGCGAGATGCATTGCGAGAATCTTTAGAAAAGCAGTGGAAAACAGAGCAGGAAAAGAAACAACAGATGTCTGCTTTGGCGCATGATATTAAAACACCTCTTACGATTGTACGGGGAAATGCAGAACTACTTTCAGAGACTGAACTGACCACAGAACAGAAGAATAATATCACTTATGTTTTGAACGGCACAACACAGATACAAAGTTATGTAAAACAGTTGATAGATGTCACAAAATCATGGAATTGCAGTGATGTTACCTATACAACGGTGAGGTTAGAAGATTTTTTCGCAGATATAAAGGAACAGGCATTCGGACTGGTAGAAATCTATCACCAGAAAATAGATTGGAAGGCGGAACAAAGTGATAAAAAGGTAACGATTGCTTATGAGCCAATGTTCCGAGCCGTAATGAATGTGATTCAGAATGCAGTGGAGCATACAAAAGAAAATGGAATCATTTATATTGACGCAAAGGAGCAGGATGACCGGCTGACATTCATTGTGGAGGATAGCGGATCAGGATTTACAAAAGAAGCATTATTGCATGGCACAGAGCAGTTTTTTATGGATGACACAAGTAGAAATGGCGAAGCCCATTATGGGATGGGACTATTTTTTGCAAAAACTGTGGCTGAAAAATATGGTGGAGGTATTAAACTTTCAAATTCTGAAAATACAGGTGGGGCGCGGGTAGAAATATTTTTCCTGAGTAGTCAAGAAACAAGCTAAATGAAAAGTCTAATCCCCCAGCATAGCTGGGGGATTAGACTTTTCATTTATACGGATATTCGCAAACTACAAGATAAAGCCCAAACTTCATATACTCTAACAGTTAGCGAAAGATGCCAGAGCAGTATACCATGTCAAACGAATTGTGTTAGTTAATTTGGATCTTATTGATGAATATCTGGAAGCATTCTGTGATGAAGAATTTTGATGAAAGAACAGGAGGAACAACTATTCCTCGAAAATTGAGAATTACATATGTTCAATTCTTTGTATTAGGTATATATTTTGAAAAGTTATCCGGTTATACTGACAATATCAAAAGGCAGAACTGTTAGAATGAGGTGAGCAGATGGATACAGCACAGAGAATAAGGATAATTCGGATGATTGAAAAAATAGAGAAGAACCCAGAATTCAGTAGTAAAATCGGTGTGAGAAATACATCTGAGTTTATATCAAGTAAACAATCAAAAAAATGAATGATTCAAATCATAACAGGAGTCAGAAGGAGTAGAATATGTTATCGTTATTATTTGCTATATGCATGATCTGGTTTATTGGAAAATTTTTTATATTTGGTGTAAAAGCATCCTGGGGGATCTTAAAGCTGCTCTGTACAGTTGTATTTTTCCCGGTGATTTTGATAGGAATGGTTGTTGGCGGACTGATTTATATTGCACTTCCATTGTTGATCATCGGCGGAATCATTGCACTTATATCATCTAACTCATAAAAATACGAGGAGGGAAGAAATTATGGGATATGATATAGAAAAAGAGAAACGAGAAGCGATTGAAGCAGGACAACGTGCGTTAAGTAGTCTTCGGACAGCAAAAGAGAACCTGAACAGTGCAAAGAATTGGGGCTTGGTGGATATGTTTGGCGGTGGATTCTTTTCTACGATGTTGAAACACTCCAAGATGGATCAGGCCAGACAAAATATGGAACAGGCGAAATATGATCTTCGTAATTTCAGTAGGGAATTAAATGATGTGAACATGGCTTGTAATTTAAACATCAATACTGGAGACTTCTTATCCTTTGCAGATTATTTTTTTGATGGATTTGTTGTGGATTGGATGGTGCAGGATCGAATCAATAATGCCAGACATCAGGTGGAAGAAGCTATCCGCAGAACGGAATACATCATAAACCAGTTACAGCATATGTAAAGGAAAGAGGCAGTGAACCATAAATAGGTTCGCTGCCTTGTTTTTTCATACTTATTTCTGTTTCTTTTTTTCTTCTCTGAGCAATTCGATGTTTAGTCCCTGCTCTCCGGCTGTTTTATCAACCCAGAGATTCAGAGAATCTATTGCCAGAGAAATTTCATCCAGTTTGTTGCTGATAAAAGCAAAATCCTTGATCTCATCATCACTGATCTTACCGTCACGGGCAATCTGGATCAGACGTGTGGTAAGAGGATTAATCTCATTCAGACTGGCAATGGTTTCCAGGATTATATTGGACAAGTCAGAAACTTCGACTTCCGGGACATAACGGTGACCGATTTCGCATTTATGAGAGCAGTAATAATTGCAGAGATCTGGTCGCCCGTAAGCGTCTGCCATCTGGATAATATCATAAGGTGTAGGTTCCTGCATTTCATATTCAAATTTTTCAATTTTAGAATCAGAAACAGCAGTCATTTTTTCGCTGGCTTCTAATCTGGTAAGACCGGCTTCTTCCCGGCAAATCTGATAAATTGTTTTATTTTCTCTTGTAGATTGTTTCCCCATGAGAATAACCTCCCCGTATATCGCCGAACATGAGAATTATCAGGTGTTAAGTCCACATGCTGTGCGTGTATTTTCTTTATAGATTTTATTATACTTGAAGCATCAGTAAACAACAAGTGCATTGTTGATACGGAATTATGAAAGGAAGAAAAAACATGAGGAAAACTAGAAGTGATTGTAGAGTAGGAACATTTGAAAAGAAGCATGGTCTTCCACCGGGGACTATTAGAAACAAAAATGGAAGAGATACCAGAAGTGACAAAAAAATTGGCACCATTCGCAAAGAAGCAAAGTAGGAACATAATCATGGAAAAGAAAATAAGAAAAAGATATCATTCAGAAGAAGCTGTAAAAAAAGCGTTAAAAATTGAATCATTTCGAAATTTAACAAAGGATAAAGTGATGGAGTTTACATCTATGATTCCATATATGGAAAAGGAAGTGGCGCTTGAAATAATAAAGCAGTTCCCAGTATATGTAGAGTTTGTGGAATCAGCAATAGAAAATTATACACAGTTATGCAAAACAATTTTAGAAACAAATAAAGAAGAATATGAACAAGCAGTTCATGCACATCAGTATGTTCTTGAGACCTTCGCAAATCAGCTGGAACAAGAAAACTTAACAGAGGAGGAAAGAAGGGACTTTTCTGAAAAAATGATGGAAGAAGCTGATAAAATAACGGAATTATATTTACAGCAGCAGAAATTTCATGAGCGAGTGTTCAAGACGATTGGGGGAGTTGTAACATTAGCTTTGGGAGTGACGGTAACAATGTTAGGTTTAAAAGCAATTGGTAGCGATGAAGATTTACCTCAACTAGATGATGAGAATCAGAATGTTGCATAATAGCTTTATCTATAATTGAAAACAACAAGATGGAAAGGCTCAGGAAAAAGTATTCTGGGCCTTTTGTCTTAGAAGGATAGCAGTATAAAAGAGCAGGGATTTTTATACCCCACCTATTGATATACACTGTAACCATCAAAGAAGATTAAATCATAAAATTCAAAGAAATGGAGGAGTTGGCAATGGAAGGTTTTAACACTGGTGATGGTTACATGGGATTGGAGACTGTGAGAAAAAGTCTGTAACACTTTTTCTATGCGAACCCTACAAAAATATTAGAAGAATAACGTATGCAAAACTTCCTGTTTGCCAACTTGCCCTTTGAGAGAGGAAAAATCCTTTTCTCAAAGGGCTTTTTTGTTTATACGGATATTCGCAAACTTACAAGATAAAGCTAAAATTTCATATACTCTAAGCACAAGGAGGTTGAGGTTTATGAGCCAAACAGCACAGTGTCTAAGGCATATAAGCCACGAACCTGGTATACATTCTGCCAAATGGGAACAATGACGCAGGGTATCTGTAAATTAAAAAATAATGAAAAGAAGAATAAAAAAATACAACACGAAAGGATGCGTCAAGGTAATGCAAGAATTATCGTGATACATCCTTTTGTATTTGGATTGAGTATTTTTCTTTCCCTGCTTGTCAAAAGTAATGGATGGAATGTATAATATTGTTAATGATCCAGAGATATTTATTTTGGAAACAGCTTAATCAATTTGGAGGTATAAAATGAAAGCACATAAGTATTGGTCAATCGGAGCGTTAATTACTATGATTGGAACTTTTTATACTGGATATAAAGGATCCAAATCAGGTCATAGGTATTTTGCGTGTAGCACTCTTATATGTATGATCATGTCTATGTATACGGGACATAAAATGATTTCAGGTAATAAAAGAACAAGAAAACAGGTGGAAAATACAAAAGCGGAGGAATAGTAAATGTTAGAGTTAGGAAAAAAAGCACCGGACTTTGAATTGCCGGATCAGAATGGAGAAATGCATAAATTAAGCGATTATGCAGGAAAAAAAGTGATCTTATATTTTTATCCAAAGGATAATACACCAGGATGTACGAAGCAGGCATGTGGCTTTTCTGAGCGTTATCCACAGTTTACTGAGAAGGGAGCTGTTATTCTCGGAGTAAGCAAGGACTCTGTAGCGTCTCACAAGAGATTTGAAGAAAAATACGGACTGGCATTTACGCTATTAGCAGATCCGGAGCGTAAAGTTATTGAAGCATATGATGTCTGGAAAGAAAAGAAAAATTATGGAAAAGTATCTATGGGTGTAGTAAGAACTACATATCTTATTGATGAGCAGGGAATCATTATAAAGGCAAATGATAAAGTCAAGGCGGCAGATGATCCTGAAAATATGCTTAAGGAATTGGCATAATGAAGATTATTTTATCACCTGCAAAAAAGATGATTGTAGATACCGATAACTTAGCACCGGTTGAACTGCCTGTCTATATTGATAAGACAGCAGAAGTATTAAACTGGATGAAAAGCAAATCAAAAGAAGAACTGAAAGCTATCTGGAAATGTAATGACAAGATTGCAGAGCAGAACTTTAACAGATTGGAAAATATGGATCTTTATAACAGGCTTACTCCGGCTGTTTTAGCATATGAAGGGATTGCATTTCAATATATGGCACCATCTGTGTTTGAAATCCAGCAGTTTGAGTATTTGCAAAATCATTTAAGAATCTTGTCTGCGTTTTATGGCATTTTAAAACCAATGGATGGTGTGACTCCTTATCGTCTTGAAATGCAGGCAAAGGTTGGAATTGGAGATGCAAAAAATCTGTATGAGTACTGGGGAGAATTGTTATACCGCTCAATAATCGATGACAGCAGGATTATCATTAATCTTGCATCAAAAGAATACTCAAAATGTATAGAAAAGTATCTGACACCACAGGACAGATATATTACGATTGTATTTTGTGAGTTATCCGGAGATAAATTGGTAACAAAAGGTACCTATGCCAAGATGGCTCGTGGTGAAATGGTCAGATTCATAGCGGAAAATAATATTGAAAATCCGGTGGAGATTCAGAAATTTGACAGACTCGGATATTCGTTTAGGTCTGATTTATCTTCAGATTCAGAATATGTATTTGAACGCAAAATAAAATAGTTATTCAGGTAAAAGATGCTCAGTTTGGCAGTTTTTGTAATAATGAGAATTATTACTATTTTTATTGGCAGCAGGAGGATGGTGGTATATAATCCTTATTAAGAACTAATCCTAATAAGGAGGACGAATGACAAGTAGGAGAAATACCATTCAAAAAGATCTCGTAAGAAATACCGTATACGAAATGAGAAGACACGTTACGGCAAATGAAGTGTATGAATTTATAAAAGAAGCATATCCAACAATTGGAAAAGGAACTGTATATAGAAATCTTGATATATTGGTAGAGGAAGGTGCATTAAGAAAGGTTGAAGTTCCGAATGGACCGAACCGATTTGATTTTACATTGAAAAATCATTACCATGTAAGATGTATAAAGTGCGGTGAAATTTTTGATGTGGATATGGATCAAATACCGGATTTACTGGAAAGAATTCATAACACTCATGGAATTGAATTTGTGGATTATGATATTTCATTTAAAGGCATTTGCCCGAAATGCAGGGAGAAGGTAAAGGAGGAACAGCATGGATAGGAAAGCAATGTATAAGTTGAGTTATGGACTGTTTATATTGACCGCTAAAGAAGCAGAAAAAGATAACGGATGCGTCATTAATACAGCCATTCAGGCAGCTTCGGAACCAAACCAGTTAAGTATCTGTGTAAATAAGGCAAATTATACGCATGATATGATTCAAAGAACCGGAAAATTTACTGTATCAGTTTTAAGTCAGAAGGCACAATTTGAATTGTTCAAACATTTTGGCTTCCAATCAGGAAGGGATACCAATAAGTTTGAAGCATTTGAGCAGTGTGCCAGGGGCACAAATGGTATTTATTATATTACAGAAGGTACAAATGCATACATTTCTGTGACAGTTACTAAAACAGAGGACTTGGGTTCACATACGATGTTTATCGGTGAGATAACCGATATGGAAGTTTTAAGCAATGTTCCTTCAGTAACATATGATTATTATCAGAATAATATTAAGCCTAAGCCACAGGAGGTTGGAAAAACAGAGGACAGTCAGACAATATGGCGTTGCAGAATTTGCGGATATGAATATGTAGGCGAGGAATTACCAGATGACTTTATATGTCCTTTGTGCAAGCACCCGGCATCAGATTTTGAAAAAGTAGTAAAGAAACGGAGGTAAAAGAGATGGCGGCAAACGAATATGCAGGAACACAGACAGAGAAGAATTTACAGGAGGCATTTGCAGGGGAATCACAGGCAAGAAATAAGTATACCTATTTTGCTTCTGTAGCGAAAAAGGAAGGTTAGTATAAGAAGGTATGATGGTATGAAGATATTAGTGATTCCTGATGTTCATCTTAAACCGCAGATGTTTAAACAGGCTACAGCTCTTAT
>NZ_QTVL01000027.1:0-12394 GCF_003460565.1 Blautia sp. AF32-4BH
ATTATGGGATATTTTTTAGGGCAACACAATCCGTCGAATTATTTTGCACTTACGAAGTTACAGCACCATTTTCCATAACAATGATGAAATAAATGGTTGAAGGAAGAACATAATAAGTGCTACAGATACACATATTATGTAAAAGTCACCCATTTTTGAATTTGAATAGATTCGCTTCGTAAAATTATCAGTTATCCTATGTGCAATAAAATATCCAATTATAGTACCAACAGTATTTGTAATAATATCGTTTATATCACTGGTTCTAAAAGTAAAAATCTGTGATATTTCAATTAAACTTGTAACTATAAATCCCATTAAGGCAATATTTTTAATGTTTCTAAATTTATCCCACAATATCGGCAAAAAGAAACCAAATGGAACAAATAAAAGTATATTCAAACAAGCATTAATGAAATCCGAAACCATATCCAAAAACGGGATAACGTTCACTGCAAAATCAATTTTCAGAGATGCTATATTAGGAAAGCCTACAAGTGCTAAGACTGCAGTAAAATAAAACCCAAATACCATATAAATAATAGTTCGTTTCCAGCTATGAAAACATAACTTGTTATATATGCACCAAATAGGAATTATAAAAACAGCTGCCGCAACAATTTCGATAAGTGCACTATATATTCTATACATGTTTTTCTACCTCCACAACTTCCGATTGAGATTTCACCTGTTTTAAGAGATTTGATAACTGTTATATCTTGTTATTAAATTCTCTGCCAACCCTTGAAAACACTGGATTTATCGCAGATGAGCTTTCCCTTATTCTTTCCCTTGTGTTATATCGTCCCATCAGTGTTTACGAATTCTGATAAGGGCAAATACAAGGGCAAGAAAATCATATAAAACAGTATAACACAAAATAAAAGTGACATGGTGAACTGATTGAAATGCTTCTGATTTTTGTATCTGATGATTGATTGAATGATAAGGAGATAGGATACGATGAGAACGATATTTGCAGAATACAATCCACACAGAAACAGTATTGATGTTTATACCAGTGCTGGCTATATGCTTCGCATTGATTGTTGGGAAGCAGAAAAGAATTTAAAAACCACTCCCGGATCAGACTGTGCATTAACTTCACTTGCAGTTGATGAACCACTTGAATATGCAAGATTATATCTTGATGGAAATTTGCAGATGTGGGTGAACGCGGAAGATTCATTAGAGATATAGAAATACCTTTTAGAACAAAGTAGTCTTTCGCCTCTACGAATATAATTGTGAATTAGACGCTTATATCCGAAATAAACAATTGGAACATACCCGACAGGAGAACTTTCTTTGATAAGTCACGAAAAGAAACAGTCTATCAGAAAATGCAATCTGACACATAGACGGGCTCGACACATAGAATAAACAAGAGGACTTGCAAGGTTTGTGACCTTCTTTCAAGCCCTCTTATGTATCATTGCGGTACTGGCTGTGTCCGTTCCGTAAAGGACTGCCCTAAGTGTATCGGCTTCACCTTGTTCCTTTACCTCACTATTCACAAATCACTTTTGCTATTTTCGCAATAATATTGCAAATAAAACAATTAGAACTAATATAATTATCAAAAAAATAAACCTTATTTGACCATGAAATCCTAATCCAATCCACTGCAATACTATTATTAACGCAAAAACTAATAACGCCCAATACTTTCTTTTCATGCAATTTTTTAATAAGTCATTCTTACGTTATCTACCACGTAATCATACATTGGATCTCCATACATAGTTCCTCTATTCACACAATGTGTGTCAAACTTAAAATATGCTACAGATTTACCCGAATTAAGAAATGATTTTAAATGACTAACGTAAGTACTCTCTCCGCCGATAAAATTAAGAATTACAGAAACACTGAGTCCAACAACCGAACCAACAGGACCACCTAAAGCAGCTAGCAGTAAAGTCCCTAAACTTTTAGTCGCACCCTCTCCCACATTTATTGCTTTAAGAGCTGCCTCTGCTTGACTTCTTGTCATAGAATATGAAAAAGTCTTATTTTTTACAGTACAGTATCCAATTCCGCCACCCATTCGTGTTTCTTGAGAAGGAACTATATATAGTTCTCCATCTTCATAAATTATAGTATAACCACCATTGGATAAGTCAACATCTTCTTTACTACAAGTCCCCTTCGAATTGTCATTTTGATTATACCTTTCACTAGCAAAAGATACTGTTGACATCGAAAATCCTAAAACCATTGACAAAATAATTGCTATACAACGTTTAATTTTTTTCATGATTTTCCTCCTTTCTTGAGGAATTTAAGATTTATAGACGACTTTAAAAGAATACGCATGCTTTTGTATACACTTAATATATATCACTCTTTAAAAAAATAAAAGACTTGTTTTGAATTATTTTTTATAGTATCCTATAATAGTGGTGATTTATATAATTTTAATGTTTATTTTTAAGATTCTCTAACAAACTTTTATACTATCCTATAAAACGGTCAATTTTAAAAATCACGAAATTGCAGGCTTTACAACACTTTGTAACACGATATAGGTCTGTCCGATAATCCCTCTCATATAAAAATAATCAATGCTTCATTTTTAACACAGGAAGATAAAGACATCTCCCTGTGTTTTTCTTAATAATATCCCCGCTCTTCTCGCCAGTCTTTTACATAACATCGAATTCCAATATAGACCACATATACAAGTAGTAACAGTACAATGAGGTTTATCGGAATGACAGATTTTATCCATTCGCCAAAGTAGATTACGATAGCTGTACTCATTATTGCCACCATAATGCTGATGATATCCCAACAATATTTCCGGTAGATTTTTCCCACCTGATAGCCAATCCCAATTATCAGGAATCCCGTTATAATGAATAAAATTCCCATAACAATAGCCGCGATCAGCCAGTACACAATCCCGGAAACGATACTGTTTGAGATTCCATTGCTTAACTGTCCGAAAGAATCTGCTCCTGTAACAAATTCTCGAAACAGGTTTATGATTCCTTTACCAATCGTACCGAAAAAGGTGATACAGTCGTTAAGAAAAACCGGAGAAAGGATAGCTGTGAACAGTGTAGTTGCTATGCTGTACCATGCCAACAGGAACATAAGGCTTTCATAACCTGTTGTCATTTGTTTATATTTTTTCTCCAACTGAATTTTTCGATTATCGCATTTTTCTTTTGCTTTCTGATAAGCAGTACGGTCACAGTTATCGCATTTCTCATAAGGCACTTTTTTCTCGACAGGCACCTCTACCGTCTTTTGGTGTGTCTGTGCATAGCGTTTTGCCTGCTCCGCTTTTTCGTACTTAAATTTCCATGCCACGACTTCTGCGTCGGCTCTTTTCCTGCTGTCTGTCTCGCTGGTTAATTGTTCCTCTGTTTGCTTTAATTTTGTCCGCAATGCTTCGATATTCTCGGCTCTGTTTTCGCTGTTCAATTTCTCGTTCAAGGTCAGCGATCTGTTTAGCTGCCTGTTCAGTTCCAGAATTGTCTGGTCTTTCTGATCCAGTTCGTCCTGCATCTGTTCCGTCATTGCCAGGAGTTCTTCCACCCGCCCGACGTTCTCTAAGTTTACGCATTCGTTCATCAATATCCCTCGCTTTCTCTATCTGCTGTTTAATGTCAGTAATAAGCTGTTCTCGTTGTTCAGCTTCTGCGTTAATTCCTGCCATTGCTGATTCTCGTTTTCCAACTGTTCGATTCTGACTTTTTGCTGTTCGATCTGGGAGAGCAGTTCTTCTGTATCTGGCAAAAGATTCAGAAGCCCGGATAACTCGCTGTTTAAGATCTGCAAACTCTGGTTCTGCTCCTGAAAGGACAGAAGCTGTCTGTCCCGTTCCTGTAATTCCTGTACCATCTCTGCCATAAGGTTCTGCTGTTCCTCGATCTGGTTTATCATTGACTCCATCATGGGAATGACTTCCCGGCTTTCTTCTAAGGTCATTTAACCACTCCTTCCACTGTGATAATGCACCAGATACTTTTCCGAAACTGGTCTGTATCTTTTTCAGCAGTGCATTTTGTCTTTTTATGATCTGGTTTTCCTCTACTTTCCATGAAGCTGTCTGCACCTGTCCACTCTGGAATTTCTCATCAATCTTTCTTGCATCAGCACCCTCATGGATTGTAGGGATTTCTAATTTTCCCTGTCTTGCATAGGAACGGTGGTCAATCTGTTGTTCTACTGATAAATGGTCATTACAGACTTTCGCCCATTCGCTCCGCCATAATTCACAATTCTTTGGATTGTTCCATCCGGTAGCATCGGTCAGCACCCGTTTCCATTGTTTACGGTTCCTTGCACCAACTTTCTGATTACCGTTTTCATCCAATACCGGAATTCGGATTCCATGACGGTCAGGATTCTTTTTATCCTGCCACCAGTCCGGGTGGGATTCATCAACCACAATATTTCCGTCAGTATCTCTGACAAACTCCCAGTCTTTGACTTCTTTGTTTCCCCATGAGTGGTCGGGATTAAAGGGACGCATGGTTACAAGTAAATGCACATGCGGGTTTCCGTCGCCCTTATCGTGAATGCTCCAATCTGCACACATGCCTTTGTCCACAAAGTTTTTCTGAATATAATCTGTTGTATATTCAATTTGTTCCTGTCGATTCCATTCTTTTGGAAGTGAGAACTCAAACGATCTGCCAAGCTGTGCGTCTGAACTTTTCTCAATCTTCAAAACTTCATTCCATAAGCACTGTTTCTGAAAAGTAAGTTTGAATTTCTCCAGTACAACTTCTTTGTTGTCTGCCCTTTTATACCGGACAGATTTCTGAAACCGTTTGATATTTTCGGCAGGTACATTCTGCCATTCCTGCGGTGCATTTTCACACATCATCAAACTGGTATAAACAACTTCTCTTTTGGAAGTGTAGTAACTGATCCTGCCTGTTTCTTCATTTTTCATTACCTCACCATTGAGATAGGCAGACGCTGATATGATGGATTTCCCTTTGCTGCGTCCGACAATCTTTACCGTATAATGAAAGATCGCCATGATCCGTTTCCCCCCTTTCTGCCGTACCCGGCATTGATTTCCGGCAGTTAACATTTCCTGTAAAAGAGAATGGTATCTGCCGGAACGCCCTCTGCGTAAGAGTGCTCTGTGCATAACAGCCTGCATGGAATGCGCCCCTCTGGCGAAGAGTGCCTCCTGCGACATGAGCAGGTCTGCATGAAATGCCCGCCGACGGAACGAGCCCGGCAAGCGTTAGCGCAGACCGGTTGCCACCTGTGGCAAACTTATACGGACGACCTCTGGTTGTCCATAAGTGCGCCCTTCATAAAAAAGCAATGAAGGGAATGGAAACTCCACTCCCTCCGGCATTACACTTCCTCCGTATTCGCAACCGGCTCTTTTTGCATTGCCTTTGAGAAGAATTTCCCATTTGCTTCCTGCCTTTTTAAGAAGCCGACCAGCTTCGGAATATCTTCTTCCTCAATCGCAGAACCAATCACTGATTCCACCGCACCGCCAATCTGACAGAGCCTGTGGGTTCGTTTTTTTGTTTCCACATCTTTCTGACGTTTCTTCAGTTCCCGTTTCTGTGCTGCGTACTGTTTCGCTTTTTCAAGGCTTTCCTGTTCTCTTTTTTCCAACTGGAGCAGACGCTCCTCATAACTCTTTGTTGATCTTGCCATAAATATCATCGTCCTTTCTTTTTTCTACCAAACATAAGTTTCCTGTTGTCTGTCAGACGAAGTACATGGTATAATCTGCTTGCGTGTAGGTATATCATGGCTTCGGTCTGATAAAACCTTTGGCGGTTTCTTCGGGAACCGCCTTTTTAAGTGGAACCGTTTCTTGTGACGGCTTTCACATTTCCTTTATCCCTTAAGTCCCTGCCCTCATTGGCTTCCATGAAAAGTTCCAGCATATCCGTTTTAATCAGGACTTTCCTCCCGACCTTTAATACCGGAAGTTTCTTCCACTCCACCAGTTTTCTCAGGGTGTTCCTGCCGATTCCCGTATAATCCGCAGCTTCCTCAATAGATAAGGCAATCTTTCTTTGCGTCATGTGACCACCTCCTTATAAATTGCATTATGCAATTTCTTTTGTGCTGTCAGTATAGCGTGTTTATATCATCTTGTCAAGCATTACGAAATTATATTGTTTATTGTTTAATTGCATATTGCAATATTGTTTGTTATGTGGTATAGTAATGACATACCGAAAAAGGAGGCACATCAGCATGAAAGATAAAGAATTACGCAAGCTGATCGGTAGCAGGGCAAAACAGCGCCGTACAGAATTGAATCTGACACAGCCTTATATCGCTGAAAAGATGGGTGTGACTGCATCTACGATTCAGAGATATGAAGCCGGAACGATTGACAATACAAAGAAAATGGTGCTGGAAGGTCTTTCAGAAGCTCTCCATGTATCTGTGGAATGGCTCAGAGGGGAAACGGACGAATATGAAACCGACATTACGGATAAAAGAGAATTACAGATTCGTGATGCCATGACGGATATTCTCAAACAGTTACCTCTTGACCTTACGAAAACAGAAGATGCTTTTTCCAAAGACCTACTGCTGTTAATGTTGAAACAATATGAACTGTTTTTGGATTCGTTCCAGTTCGCCTGCAAGAATTACAAAGGCAATACCAAAGAAGCGGACATTGCAAAAGTAATGGGGTTTGAATCGAATGATGAATATAACGAGATCATGTTTCTCAGGGAGATCACCCATACTGTCAACGCATTGAATGACATGGCAGATATTGTAAGGCTCTATTCCAAGAAACCGGAAACAGCAGAACAACGGCTTGCAAATCTTTTATCCGAAGTTATGTACGAGGATTCTGAATCGGTATAGTAAGATAATCGGAGTTATGATATACTTACACGCAAGAAGCATTTCAGCAGTTCCGATTGTCTGATATCGAAAGGAGACATACGATTATGGCAAAAGGATCTGTTAGAAAGAAAGGAAAGAAATGGTACTACCGCTTCTATGTAGAGGACGCAAGCGGCAAAATGGTTCAGAAAGAATATGCCGGAACCGAAAGCAAAAGTGAGACAGAAAAACTTCTCCGCAAGGCACTGGAAGATTACGAAGATAAGAAATTTGTTGCAAAAGCAGATAACCTTACCGTAGGTGAACTTCTGGACATGTGGGCAGAAGAAGAACTGAAAACCGGAACACTCAGTAATGGCACAGTGGAAAATTATCTCAGTGCAATCCGTTGCACTAAGAAACACCCGATTGCAGACCGTAAACTGAAAACAGTTACTGCCGAACATTTACAGGCATTTCTTGATCTGCTTACATTCGGTGGCGAATTTCCAGACGGAAAAGTGAGAAAAGGATACAGTAAAGATTATATCCATTCTTTTTCCGCAGTGTTGCAGCAGTCATTCCGTTTTGCAGTATTTCCAAAACAGTTAATCAGTTTCAATCCGATGCAGTATATTAAGCTGAAAAAACAGGCAGAGGAAGTTGACCTCTTTTCCGATGATGAAGTCGAAGATGGCACACAGCCGATTTCACATGAGGATTATGAGCAACTTATCAAGTATCTGGAAAAGAAAAATCCACCTGCGATCCTGCCGATTCAGATTGCATATTATGCAGGACTTCGCATCGGTGAAACCTGTGGTCTTACATGGCAGGACATCAACCTTGAAGATCAATGCCTGACCATTAAAAGAAGTATCCGTTACGACGGTGCAAAGCATAAAAATGTGATTGGAACGACCAAGCGAAAGAAAGTAAGGATTGTTGATTTTGGAGATACGCTGACTGAAATATTGAAAGCAGCAAGACGGGAACAACTGAAAAGCCGGATGCAGTACGGGGAACTTTACCACCGCAACTACTACAAAGAGGTGCATGTGAAAAACAGGGTGTATTATGAATACTATCACCTTGACGGAACACAGGAAGTCCCGGCAGATTATAAAGAAATATCCTTTGTCTGCCTCAGACCGGATGGCAGTCTGGAACTGCCGAGTACACTCGGCATTGCTTGCAGGTCAGTATCAAAAAAGCTGGAAGGATTTGAAGATTTTCACTTTCACCAGTTACGACATACCTACACCAGCAACCTGCTCTCGAATGGAGCTGCTCCGAAAGATGTACAGGAACTGTTAGGACATTCCGATGTCAGTACCACAATGAACATTTACGCTCACTCAACAAGAAAAGCAAAGCGGGATTCCGCAAGACTTCTTGATAAAGTAGCGAGCAACGCTTAAATAAAAATTTCCCTTATTTCCCTTGCGGATTCCTCACAAGGGTAAAAATAAGGGAAAATACATATCATTTCACTATCTAAGGGGCTAAAAAGCCTGTAAAATAAGGAAAACTCAGGAAATCTCTCCACAAATACCGATTTCTCAGTTTCAAAAACTGGAATTTACCGCTGTGCTTAAGCGATGTTGTGCAGACACAATAGAATTACGAATAGAATGATACGTCTGTTCTGCATTTTGATTTTTTTGTAAATTATAATCCATGCTCTTTACTCCTCTGAATTTCTAAAATAGAACTTACTGTTCTTCTATTGATTCAATATTTTCAATTCGCATCAGCTTAACTACCTGCTTATCTTTTTTCTCTGTATAACAAATTTTTATCCATTCATCATCTGCGTCTATGATCTTGCAGGATAATTCAGTTTTTCCTGCAAAACTAAAAATGAACTCTGATCTGATAATACATTGTTTTCCTACAAGATCATTAATCAGCTTTGACATATATGCCACTCCTCTCTGCTTTTTCTCCAATCGTTTTACTTTCGTTTCTAAACGCTTTACTTTTCCCGGATACGCCGAATAACAAAGTAACAGCAACAATGCTACAATTCCGAACCATTCCATATTATTCTCCTTAGCAAACTTAACGCTAGCATGTCTGTTTCTTAAAATATCTTTTGCCATTCAAATCATATCACACTATCAGACATATTTCCATTTCAATTTACTCAGTCAAGTCACTTCGCTCAGCTACATTTCCTGTCGGCTTGCTTCTGTAACCAGCATCCGGTTAATCTTTTCCTACATGGTTTCCTTTGCCTCTTCGCTGAAATAATAACGAACAATATATACGGGTATCCGAAATAAGTGGTTGAAACTGCTTATACGGATACCCGTTTTTTTATCCAATGCGTCGTAAAACTCCTTGCTTTAGCTCTTAACTTGCCCCATAAGTAATCATAGATATTTATATGTTCCCATGTTATACTAAAGAAAAAGGGGAGATCCAAATGACGGCGGAATACAAGAACTGGCAAGAAGATTTTGTGGACATAAATTTTACTGACCAGCGTTTGAAGTCACGTTTCTTCAAGATCATAGACGCTTTTGCAGCATCGCCCGGAAAATCTACTTGGGCAGCTACCGGCTCCAGAAGTTCTGCCAAAGCGGCATACCGTTTCTTTAGTAATAGCGAGATATCCAAAGATGAATTACTTGACAGCATATCCAGAGCAACTGTAGAAAAAATAAAATGTGCAGATGCAGAGTGGATCTTAGCTGTTCAGGATACTACCGCTGTTGGATTTGGAGACCGGAAAGCGATCCAGGGAATGGGATACTATTGCAGTACGAAGCAAAGGGGAATGCTGGTCCATTCTTGCATCGCCGTGACAGACCAGGGGATCCCTTTGGGTATTATCTACCAGGAGACAAATACACGGGAAAAGCCGAAGGACGATTCCCAGACAAAAGAGCAAAAACGTTCCAGACCAATAGAGGAAAAAGAAAATTTCCGATGGCTGGACAGCATGTGTGAGACACTGCTGAGAATGCCAGCGGATATCCCAATATTAACAGTATGTGACCGGGAAGGTGATTTCTATGAATTTTTCTCAGAAGCAGCGGATCTGAAAGCAAATTTTCTGATCCGGATCGTACAAAATCGTATGGTAGATGATGGGAAAAAGATCTTTCATGAATTACGTAGTTCCCCAGTGGCAGGAAGCATGGTTGCCCGGATGAGCCGGAATCCCAAAGAGCATATCCCATCAAGAAATATAAAAATGGATTACCATTGCAAAAAGGTTACAATCTACCGTCCTCAAAGGAGAAAGGAAAAGCATTTACGGGAAAAGCTGGAGCTGACAGCGATCTATGTGCATGAATCCGGGAAAAAGGGGACAGAATGGTTTCTGCTGACAACGGTAACGGTAAAGAGCGAAAAAGAAATAGAAAAGCTGGTACAGTGTTATGCACACAGATGGAAGATAGAACGGTTTCATTTTATATTAAAGAGTGGGTGCAAAATAGAAAAGAACCAGGCAAGGGAATATGGGAGATTAAGCTTTCTAACGTTATTATATTCTGTCATTGCAATGCAGATATTAAATCTGACTTATCATGGGAAAATATGTCCGGAAATTTCAAGTGGGATCGTATTTGTTGAAGAGGAATGGAAAGTATTATGTTGTTGCGCAAGAAAAAGCAAGGAAATTCCTGAATCGTATTCACTTAAAGAAGCAATTTATGATCTGGGAGTTCTTGGATGGACGAAAGGTGCACCGAGCGATGGTATGCCCGGAGTACGTTCTATCTGGCAAGGACTGGATGTACTATATTCATTGCTTGCTTATCGAAATTATCTTGTATAAATATGGGTCAAGTTAAGGCTTTAGCTGTGGGGAGTGTCAATCGCTGAAAGAAAAAGAGGGAATGCTACGGTTGTATCACCGAAAAGAAAGTATTGCAGAAGCAGCCTATTGCTCTTATCTTGGATTACGGCAGAAAAGCTATCGCTTTGAAAACTGTGCGTCGCATTCTCGTTACTTTAGCCTGCAAATAAAAAGTCAATACTAAAATTGAAGAAAGTTAAAAAACTTTACAGGTTAAAAATTAGGCATTAAAATAAGGCCACCACAACCAGTGCTGGTCTGAAAGTAAAAGTTTTGAATTAGCTTGGATCAGGAAGAACAGAAAGATATTCTTTCACTCGTCCATAGTATATTCTGAGAAATTTATTAGCACCTGCAGTCATATAAACATAGTAAGGCTTACCCTGGGTGCGTTTTCTGTCCATGAATTGATATACAGGATCATCCTGAGGCATGGTTTTGATAAGAACATCCATTACTTGAAAAAGAGTCTTTCTTAAATTTGAAGATCCACGTTTGGATGTTGGGACGCTTTTTTGGGCATAGGAACCAGATTCGTTTACCCCAGGATCAACTCCGGCGAATGCAGTAAGGGCTCCTTTATGCGTGAATCTGGTTACATCACCGATCTCAGCCATAAGCTGTGGACCGAGAGATGGACCAATCCCTTTAAACTGCATGACAATTGAGTATTCAGGAAGCTTTGAGGCAGTCTCGTTGATGAGAGTGCGTATTGTTTCGACAGTAACGGAAGTACTGTTGAGCTGATCGACAGCTTGTCTGATGATATGTTTGGTTATTTCATTCTTAGGAAATACTGGAACAAGTTCCTTTGTTTTGGTGTAAATTTCTTCCGCTTTTGATTTATTGAAGGCATATTTTTTGCGCTTGCACCAGTTCTGATAATGTTCAACAAAAGCGTTTAGAGACATTTTACGAATGCAATCTACATGCCAGTATGTAGAGACAAAATCAACCCATTTCTGGGAACCATCACTGCGGGTGGGACTATTGAAATAAGTATTTGCATTTGGATAGGTCTGGTCAATGAGGCCAATAAGATTATTTTTCATAGCCGTTTTTTGTTTCACATAGAAATGAAACTGACGATTCATGACCTTTAGCTGAGCGCGTAATTCATCTGTAATACTATACGGTTCAAGACTTTGCCATTTGTCAAGAGCGTAGCGGGCAATCTTGACAGAATCAGCTTTGTCGGACTTGATTTTGCGAAGAGAATCGTTATTAAAATCTTTGACCAACTTGGGATTAACAGCACTGACAAAGAGATCTGCTGCTGAAAGCTGGTGAGCAAGTGCTTCGTAGTAGCGGCCGGTATGTTCCATTACAACCCGGGATTCACCTTCGATAGAATGAATAAGTTTAATAAGTGAATGGATATCACTGGATGTGTGCTTAATCTCAAAAGGAGAGGATACAATCTCCCCAAATGGTCTCAGAATTGTAACCATACTTTTACCTTTTGAAACATCGATACCTACTGCGTTCATAAATTTATCACTCCTTAAAAAATATTACAATGGATAAATACCAGTTTTACTCATTACCTGTTCAAACTACTGTGTGTGACACGAATGCACCTAATGTGGTTCAACCTGCATAAAACGAACACTGTGAATGAGGAGCCGGTTATCAGTCTAAAGTACGGACGCGAGGTCCAAGTGATGAAGTCGATATACCATTGCATCCTACATTCTAACAGTTTAAGTAATGAGATGGATAAATCCTTACTGGAAGTAAGGGGATTACCCATAAATATATTGTAGTAGTGATGAGTTAGACGCGCAA
>NZ_QTVL01000028.1:0-12054 GCF_003460565.1 Blautia sp. AF32-4BH
AGCCCTTTGGAGGGCTAATAATAAACCACCAGTTGAACTGGTGGTTGCTAACTAGCAGTTACTGTAAAATGTGCTGCCGTTCTGACAGTGTGGGGAACGGAATGATTTTGGAATCCAGTGCATCATCCGGTGCACAAAGAGCAGTCAGCGGCTGCGGCTGATTTTCCATGGTCTGGAAGGAGAGAATGCCATCTTTCCATAAAACGACATCATCCGGTGAATGGACGGCAAAATAGCGGTGCAGCACATCGAAAAGAGAGGATGGAACTGCCGCAAGATCGTGCTCGGGATCGCTGGAATATAGAAAGATCCGGCTTCCCGGAAAACGACGGGAATGGATACCGGCAGAGGGAGCGGTAAAATCCGGGTTTTCGGTAAAATATAAGGATCTTTCTGCGGGTCCGGAAAACGGAATAGACAGCGTTGTGGAAACAACTGGCGCTTCTTCTGCAAGGGCTGGCTGCTTCTGAAATTTGCACAGGAATGGTATATTTTGAAAAAATGTATATTTCTTTCTCATAAGACTCACCTTTCAGCCGGAAAAGATCTGGCATTTGGCAGGGTGGATGTTATCGTTTACTTTAATTTTATCTTATCAGAAGTGCAGAAATAACAGGGTTAAACATTTGTAAAAAGCGTGTAAAACATCTTAAAGAGAAAGAAAAGAGAGGGGGAATCATATGGAACAGGAAGTAATGCAGGCCATTCGGGCAGAACTGGAAAGCAATATAGATGCAAAATACCGGGAATTTCACAGCTCTCTTGTTCCGGGACAGAACTGTCGGATTCTTGGTGTCCGCATTCCGGTTTCGCGACGGATTGCAAAAGCGACAGCAAGAGACCACTATGAAGTTTATACCGAACAGTTTAATCCGGAAGTCTACGAGGAGCTTCTGATCCGCGGAATGATGATCGGCTACGGAAGGCTGACCCGTGAAGAACAGACGGCAGAACTGGACCGCTTTGTGCCGATGATCAACAGCTGGGGAATCTGTGACAGCTCCTGTGCAACGTGCCATTTTATGAAGAAAGACCAGGAGTATTGGTATGGATATCTGCAGAAATGGCTGAAAAGTAGCCGGGAATATGAAATCCGGTTTGGTGTTGTGTGTCTGCTGGACTTTTTTATCAACGAAGCGTATATCGATGCTGTGCTGGAGGAGATGAAAAAGATTCATCACGATGGCTATTACGTAAAAATGGCCGTCGCCTGGGCAGTATCGATCTGTTATATTCATTTTCCGGAAAAAACACAGAAACTGCTGAAAGAAAACAGTCTCGATGACTGGACACATAACAAAACAATTCAGAAAATCAGAGAGTCGCTGCGGATCAGCAAAGAAGAAAAAGAGATGCTGAAAACCTGGAAGAGATAAAAAGAAAACCGTATCGCCGCGTTTCGAATATCGCAGCAATACGGTTTTCTTTCTCTTTTTTGAACTTATTCGTCCCATCCCTCAAAAAGCCGGATGTTGACGGCAATAT
Organism: Blautia sp. AF32-4BH; assembly: GCF_003460565.1. Taxonomy (NCBI): domain Bacteria; kingdom Bacillati; phylum Bacillota; class Clostridia; order Lachnospirales; family Lachnospiraceae; genus Blautia; species Blautia sp. AF32-4BH. The sequence goes on from NZ_QTVL01000028.1 coordinate 1,486, forward strand.
TTCTTGCAATTTCACCTTCGCTTTTCCCGAGATCTGCCACATCCGATACCGGCGGAAAATCAGGTTCTTCTTCCGTCAGTTCCAGAGAGATCCAGTCATAGGCGGAGTGAATGGCATCTTCCAGCGCCTCGTCGAGGGTATCCCCTTTTGCATAGCAGCAGGCGAGATCTGGAAAATAACCTTCGTAGGTTCCCTGTTCGGTTTTATGAAAAACGGCTGGATAAGTAAATTTCATAGTGTTTCTTCCTTCTTCCTTTTCTTTTTCACGGAAATTCTTTTTTATCGTAGCACTTTTTCTCAAAAGATACAATGCCTAAAATACAATTGATCGTATTTGTAATCTATGCTAGAATGAAAAACAGATAATTGGAAAATACAAATGAAACCAAGGGAGGATTTCTCTTTGATAAAAGTAATTTTGTGGGACATCGACGGAACACTTCTGAATTTTAAGATGTCGGAACGATATGCAATTGAGTACTGTTTCAACAAGTTTCATATGGGAACCTGCACGGACGAAATGCTGCAGCGCTACAGCGTGATCAACCGCGGTTACTGGGAGCGGCTGGAGACGGGAGAGCTTACGAGAGAACAGGTGATGCTTGGACGATTCCATGAATTTTTTGAATCGGAAGGACTGCCGACGGATCAGGTAAAGGTATTCAATGATGAATATCAGATCCGCCTCGGCGATAAGGCTTTCTTCTGCGATCACGGAGATGAACTGGTAAAACAGCTGAAAGCTACCGTAAAACAGTATGCAGTAACAAATGGAACCACTGTTGCACAGGAGCGTAAACTCCGCTTTTCCGGGCTTGATCAGCTTCTGGACGGCGTTTTTATCTCGGAACAGGTCGGTGTGGACAAGCCGCAGAAGGCTTTTTTTGATGCGGTATGGAACGAAATCGGAAGTTATGCACCGGATGAGGTTGTGATCGTCGGCGACTCCCTCACAAGTGATATCCGCGGCGGAAAAAATGCAGGAATCCTGACCTGCTGGTACAACCCGGATCATCTTCCGAACAAAATTGAAGTTACACCGGACTGTACCATCGACAATCTTCAGGATATCCTTTCGTATCTGGATGAAAGCAGGTGATTTGCTAATGAGAACACGCGTATTACAGGAAAAAAATTATGCGGAGCGGATGCAGAATGGTGTGGAGCCGTACCTCGCCGCTCATGCAGAAGAATTTTACTGGGAAAGGGAGAGCGGTCATCCGATTCATGTTCTTCGTTACCGCGCATTCCGCCCGAGAGGTGTTGTTGTAATCTCACACGGTTTTACGGAAAATGCAGAGAAATATAAAGAGATCGTGTATTATTTTATCAAAGAGCATTTTCATGTTTATCTGCCGGAACACTGCGGCCACGGAAAGAGCTACCGTCTGGTGGAGGATCCGTCGCTTGTTTATGTCGATTCCTACCATCGTTATGTAGAAGATTTGCTCTTTGTTGCACGAAAAGCAAAAGCAGAGGCATGCGGTCTTCCGCTCGTTCTCTATTCTCACTCGATGGGCGGAGGAATCGCAGCAGCAGCGGCCGCCAAAGCGCCGCATCTGTTCCGGAAAGTGGTTTTGAGTTCGCCGATGATCCGTCCGCTGACCGGAAAAGTGCCGTTCGCCGATGCAAAACGGATCGCAGCTTTTGCCTGTGCCACAGAACGAGGCACACAGTATGTGGTAGGACAGAAACCATACCAGGGAATCGAAAGCTTTAAACAAAGTTCGTCCCTCTCCCGTCCGCGCTTTCTCTATTACCAGCAGAAGCGGGAAAAAGAGCCGCTGTATCACCTAAATGCCGCTTCTTACGGATGGCTCCATGCCGCCGCACATCTGTACCGCGATCTGATGCGGAGCGGATGGAAACGGATCGAGGCTCCTGTCCTTTTATTTCAGGCGGAGAACGATCATCTTGTGTCCAACCGTGCCCAGGAGCGGATGATCCGGAAAATGGCAGAACGCCGTCCCGGCATGGCAAAAATGGTAAAAGTACCGGGCGCAAAGCATGAATTGTTTGGAACCAGAGGGCGCATGCTCCAGACGTACTGGAATATGGTATTTGCTTTTCTGGAAAAAGATCTGTAACAAAAGAGAAGGGATGACAAAATGACACAGACAGAAATCGAAGAATATATTACCCAGTTTCCTATCTATCAGTATGCATTTGTAAAACCGGAGGACATCGAATTCAATGACCGGGTCCGCCAGATCTGCAAAAAGGAGTGCTCCCGCTACGGAGCCTCCTGGTCCTGCCCGCCGGCGGTCGGCACTGTTGAAGTCTGTAAGGAGCGTTGCATGAACTACGATCACGTTCTGTTCTTCTCCAGCATCGCAGAAGTGGACAATATCATGGATATGGATGAGACATTAAAAACAAAATCGGAGCACGAAAAAATCACACGCGAAATCGAGCAGCATTTAAAAGACAAAACCCTGCTTACCTTCGCCCTTTCCTCCGATTCCTGCCAGCTCTGTGATAAATGTACCTACCCGAGAGGCGGCTGCCGCCATCTTGAACTGATGCATCCATGCATCGAGAGCCACGGCATCGTTGTTGCAAACCTGATTGAAAAAAACATGATGGATTATTACCTCGGCGAGCATATGGTCATATGGTTCAGCATGATTTTCTATAAAGAATCGTAATCTGTGATGTAATTTTCCATTCTTTCAAACGTATTTATAATAGAGGATTTCGCTGTAAGAAATTCAAAAAATACACAGGAGGGGGAATGAAATATGCTGAGAAAGGCAGGAAATTTTCTCAGGTATCTGTTCGGTATTCTGATGATGCTGGCGGGAGCCGGTTACTGGAAAGAGGAGAAGGCATATGCATTGTCACTGCTGCTGCTTGGAATCTTTTTGCTTCCGGTTACCTGGAATACGATAAAGAAACGGTTTCATGTGGCGAAAGCACTTCCTGTGCTGCTTCCTGTGTTGCTGCTGGTTTCCGCCTGTGCGCTGACACCTGTGACGTACAGCAGTAAGGAAACACAGAAGGCATCTGCAGAGTCTGTTTCCGTCAGCGTTACGGCAGCGCCGACGAAAAAAGCGACGCCGACCCCGACTGAAACATCAACACCAACGCCGACAGCAACACCGACCGAAACACCAACGCCGACCGCTACCCCGACTCCGACTGCTACCCCAACTCCAACGGCTGACCCGACCGAGACGCCGACACCTGAGCCAACCATAGAAGCTACGGCGGAAGAAACCGTTGAAACGCAGGCAGTGGAAGAATCACAGCCGGCAGTGACTGCCGAAGAACCGCAGGTAACGGAAGCACCGCAGGAATCGGATCCGTATGGCGGACAGCTCGTCTGGATTTCAGAGACCGGATCGAAGTACCATAACAAAAATAACTGCGGCAGAATGAATCCGGATCGGGAATATCAGATGACGAGAGAAAATGCAGAAGCCCAGGGGTATGAACCCTGCAAAAAATGTTTTTAAAAAAGAGAAATGAAACCCCGCAGCCTGATCGGGCAGGAAACCCCAGCGGCTGCGGGGTATTTTTGTGCTTTTTTCTGCATAAAATAGCGATAGAACAAAAAGCAGACCCGCAAAGCGGAGGAGGTTTTGGATGCGAAAAAAGAAAAAGCAGAAAAAATCACTCCATCCGCCGGGCGGGGAGCTGCTTTCGGCGATGCAGGTTCCGTCAGATCTTGCTTTTGGCGAGCCGGTTGTGACGTTTTACGGCGGGAGAGAAGTGCAGATTGAAAATTACCGCAGGATTCTGGAATATAATGCGTGCCGCCTCTGTGTGCTTACACAATACGGCAGGCTGCTCCTTGTGGGAGAGGGAATCCGGATTGTTTCGTATTCCGGGGAGGAGATGCGGGTGGAAGGGAGAATCGATCAGGTGACGTTTCAATAAGTGTAATGATTCCAATCATTCCAATGCTGAAAAGGGGGTGTGCGTTTGCAGCAGGGAAAGGCTTTCTGGAAAGGCAGTGTGCGGATTCGTGTGACGGGCCGTGAACCGGAGCGTTTTTTCAATCTGTGCGGGCACCATAACATCACACTGTGGGACGTGACAGAACACCAGGGCTGTTTTGAGATGAGCCTTCTGCCGGAAGATTTTTTCCGCCTCCTGCCGATCCGCCGCAAGAGCGGTGTGCGCATCCGAATACAGAAAAAACAGGGACTGCCTTTCTTTTACCGGCGAAGTTTAAAAAGAAAGGCATTTTTTATTGGTATTTTTCTCTGCCTGGCGGGACTTTACACGCTGTCGCAGTTCATCTGGAATATTCATGTGGAAGGAAATTACGCGAACAGTACGCAGACGATCTTAAACAGCCTTGACGCGGCCGGGATTCATCATGGAAGCTGGAAAAAACGTGTGGACTGCAGCCAGACCGCATCGTATCTGCGGGAGCAGTTTCCGAATCTGACCTGGGTGTCCGCAAAAATAGAAGGGACGCAGCTTGTCCTTGCGGTAAAAGAAAACGTAGACGGCTATGTGATCGAAGAAAAAGCAGATGATCCGCAGAATCTTGTGGCGAAAAAAGAAGGGACGGTCGTGCGTATTATCACACGGAACGGCATTCCGCAGGTGCTCCCCGGTGATACATGTCAAGCGGGAGACATTCTTGTAAAGGGCGAGATTCCGCTTGTGAATGACAGTGGGGAAACGTATGATTATTCTTATGTTCACGCAGACGCGGATATTGACCTTGAGACGACGTGGTACTATTATGATACCTTTCCGCTTTCCCATACGGTACGGACATATCAGAAAGCAGAGAAAAAAACGCCGGTATTCCAGATTTCTGCTTACCGATTTTTCCTTGGAAATCTGCTGCCGGAGAATTTTGTGGAGAGTTTGCGGAGCATGACCGGAACGGCGGATCAGAAAACAGAGAAAAGGGAAAATGGAGCAGACGAGGAAGTATCCCTTCAGCAGCTTTATCTGACAGAAAACTTTGCCCTTCCGTTTTATTTCGGCTACCGTCAGAAATTTCCTTTTGAAGTTCAGAAAGAAACTTACTCAGAACACGAGGCAAAAGAAAAAGCCTCGCAGAATTATCAGAAATTCCACAGAAATTTATCAGAAAAAGGACTTCAAATATCGGAGAATCATGTTACAATAGAACTTAACGATACGTCATGTATCACAAAAGGGACACTTCGCGTGATAGAACGGGCCGTAGAAGCACAGCCCTGCGAAATGCAGAAGATGTCGGATGGAAAGGAAACAATGGTAGATGAACAGCAATAACAACATGATAGAACTGCAGATGGAACTGCCCATCGAACATGAAAAGAAAGTATTCGGCCAGTTTGATGAACACATCAAAATCCTGGAGAGATCCCTGGCGGTTACGCTGATCTCCCGGGACGGCGTTTTAAAAATTGTAGGCCCGGCATCGAATGCAGCGCGCGCAAAGGAATGTCTGACACAGCTTCTGGAGCTCTCACGCCGCGGAAATGATATCACCACACAGAACGTCAATTATGCAATCTCACTTGTTATGGAGGACAGCGGAAGCAGCCTTGCTGAAATCGACAGTGACTGCATCTGCCACACGGTCGCAGGCCGTCCGGTCAAACCGAAAACACTCGGTCAGAAAGCGTACGTGGATGCAATTCGGGAAAAGATGGTCGTCTTCGGCGTCGGCCCTGCCGGAACCGGAAAAACATACCTTGCAATGGCGATGGCGATCACCGCGTTCCGAAACGATGAAGTAGGACGTATTATCCTGACGCGTCCGGCGATTGAAGCGGGTGAAAAACTCGGTTTCCTGCCTGGCGACCTGCAGAGTAAAATTGACCCGTATCTGCGGCCGCTCTACGACGCGCTGTATCAGATCATGGGAGCAGAGAGCTTTCAGAAAAACATGGAAAAAGGCCTGATTGAGGTTGCGCCGCTCGCGTACATGCGAGGCCGTACGCTCGACAATGCGTTTATTATCCTTGATGAGGCACAGAATACGACACCGGCGCAGATGAAGATGTTCCTGACCCGTATCGGTTTCGGTTCCAAAGTCATTGTAACCGGAGATGCCTCTCAGAAGGACCTTCCTTCCGGTACACGCTCCGGCCTTGATGTGGCAATGCAGGTACTGAAAAAAGTAGACGGAATTTCCTTCTGTGAGCTGACGAGCAAGGACGTTGTCCGTCATCCGCTGGTGCAGAAGATTGTACAGGCTTACGATGAATATGAAAAGAAAGCAAAGCCGGAAAATCACAGCGGCAGAGCAAAAAGTACGACGAGAAAACGGAGGGAAAATAAATGACACTGACGTTTGAAAATGAACAGGATTTTGACCTTGGATTTGATCCGGAAGAGGTTGCAGCAGCGGTAATCAATGGTGTGCTGGATCAGGAAGCGTGCCCGTATGAGGCAGAAGTAGAACTGATTCTGACCGATCCGGAAAATATCCGCACCATGAACCGGGAACACAGAAACATTGACCGGGAGACAGACGTGCTTTCTTTCCCGATGGTAGATTATCCTTCTCCGGCTTCGTTCGATTTTCTGGAGACGGAAGAGGGAGATGACTGTTTTAACCCGGACAGCGGTGAGCTGATGCTGGGTGATATCGTAATTTCTGTTGCGCGCGCAAGAGCGCAGGCGGAGGAATACGGTCATTCCTTAAAACGTGAGTTTGCTTTTCTTGTTGCACACAGTATGCTGCATCTTTTGGGTTATGATCATATGACACCGGAGGAAGCAGCCGTGATGGAGGCAAAGCAGGAAGAGGTGCTGCAGCGTCTCGGTATCACAAGAGACTGATTGAAAGAAGAAAAGGAGGGGTCTTTATCAAAAAGAGAGGGTTTTACACATTGGGGATTGCTCTGCTGGGAAGCATGATGCTGTTCGGATGCCGGAAAATTGGGGAAACGGCACCGGAAACTGCATCGGCAGGAACTTCTTATGTCTCAGAAGAGACAGCAGGGGAAAGCAAGACAGAAACGAAAGCTACGGAACCACCGGCCCCGACCGAAGATCCGGCACCGGAACCGCTGGTTCCGGAAGCGATTGAGCCGACACCCGCGGAGGATGCGCTGCCGGAAGGTATGGTGAAAAGTTATCTGACAGGAGAACCTGTCGCCGAAGTACAGGGAAGAAGGCGCCCGGTGGCGGTTATGCTGAGCAATATCATCAGCGCCTGCCCGCAGAGCGGTATCAGCCGTGCGGGAGTGATCTATGAAGCGCCGGTCGAAGGCGGCATTACGCGCCTGATGGGGCTGTTTGAAAACTATGATGATCTCGAAAAGATCGGATCGGTGCGGAGTTGCCGCGAATATTATGTGTATCTGGCAGCGGGATTTGACGCTCTGTATTACCACTATGGACAGGCGGCGTATGCGATTCCGCTGCTCGAATCGGATCACATAGACAATGTGAATGGCATGGAGTATTCGGAACAGGTGTATTACCGGACGTCGGATCGTCCGTCGCCGCACAATGCGTATTTGGATGCGGCCGGGATTGCAGCGGGAATCGATCTCTGCGGCTACCGGACATCTTACAAAGACGGTTATGACGGATTTTTCCAGTTTGCATCCGAGACAGAACCGGAAACGCTGGAACAGGGACGAAATGCCGCCTATGTGGCACCGGGCGGATATTTCCACAATAATCCATGGTTTTCGTACGATGAGGCGAGCGGCACGTATTTGCGTTATCAGTTCGGGGAACCGCAGATCGATGAGATGACACAGGAACAGCTTGCGGTGAAGAACATTATCGTGCAGTACTGTTCCTGGAAAAAGTATGATGACAATGCGGAATATCTCGATATTGATGTGGTAAACGGCGGAATGGGAACGTATATCACAAGCGGAAAGGCCATCGACGTGAGATGGAGCAAGGATGATCCGTGGGGTGTCACAAAGTACCGGGACAGCAATGGAGAGGAGATTAAACTGAATCTTGGAAAAACATGGGTTCTGATTGTTTTAGATAATTATGCAGATGAGACTGAAATCCGGTGATAAAGCTGGATTTCAGGATTTTTCTCAGATCGGCTGGACAGATCCTGTGTTTTGCGGTAAGATAAAAAGAAAATCCGGTCATTTAACCGAATCAAGCAAGTCCCTCGCTTCTAAAGCGGTGGGATGAATTGTTAAAAGAAACATAACGGTAGTGGCAGGCGGAGAGAAATCGGTATCCTCCACTGACATGAGGCGAGTCACAGTCGAACTATTTTCGACATGTCAGACTCTGTGAAAATACCGACTGTGAGTTGAAACAAAGGAGAAAAATACAGAAAATGGAAATTAATATACAGAGAATCAACGAACTTGCCCGCAAGGCGAAAGCAGAGGGGCTGACACCGGCGGAGAAAGAAGAGCAGCAGAAGCTGCGGAGAGAATATATTGCAGCCGTGAAAATGAACCTCCGTACCCAGCTCGACAATATTGATGTGCAGGAGAAAGACGGAACAATCGTAAATCTGGGGGAGCGCTATGGAAGCAAAAGGAAACATTAGAAAAGAAGTTTTTGCCCGAAGAAGAGCAGCCACACAGGAAGAAATTCAGGAAAAGAGCCGTATGATTTATGAAAAAATCACGGCTCTGCCGGAGTTTCTGGATGCGGACTGCTTTTTTGCGTATATGGACTTCAAAAAAGAAGTCATGACACGGGATCTGATCGAGAAGGCCCTGCAAATGGGAAAGACGGTCGCTGTGCCGCGCGTGGAAGGCGATGATATGGTTTATTATGAGATCAAAGATTTCTCCACGCTGAAATCCGGCTATTTTGGCATTATGGAGCCGGACGGCGGAAAGGTCTGCACGCGGGAAGAGGGCTTTCTGCTGGTACCCGGTGTGGCCTTTGATCCGGCGCGCCACAGAGTAGGATATGGAAAAGGATTTTATGACCGCTTTCTTGCCGCACATCCAGGGTTTACAACGGTTGCAGCGGCGTTTGAGTTTCAGCTGTTTGATGCGGTGCCGTTTGAAGAGACGGATGTTCTGCCGCAGATGCTGGTGACAGAGCAGAAGATTTACCGTTAAGCCAATTACGATAAGACAACACGAGGAGGAGACGAGTATGATGAAGCTGGAAGAAATCGGAACGAGAGCCTGCCAGGCGGAGCCTGTGCTTCGAATCATGGAGACGGAGAAGAAAAACCGTGTGCTGAAAAAAGCAGCGGAAAACCTTGTGGCAGACGCCGAAACGATTATCGCGGCCAATGCGCTGGATATGGAGCATGGAAAAGAAAAAGGCATGTCTCAGGGACTTCTGGACCGGCTCTTTCTGGACAAAAGCCGGATTGAAGCAATGGCAGAAGGCATGTGTCAGGTATCCGAACTGGACGACCCAATCGGGGAAGTGCTGGGAATGAAAAAACGCCCGAACGGTCTTCTGATCGGACAGAAACGTGTTCCGCTCGGTGTTGTCGGCATCATCTACGAGGCACGCCCAAATGTGACGGCGGATGCATTTGCACTCTGCTTCAAAACGGGAAATGTCGTGATTTTAAAAGGCGGAAGCGATGCAATCCACTCGAATACGGCGATTGTTGCCTCTCTTCGGAAAACACTGAAAGAGGAGCAGGTGCCGGAAGACGCCCTGCTTCTGATCGAAGATACCTCCCGCGAGACGACGGCGCAGTTTATGAAGATGAACCGCTATGTCGATGTTCTGATTCCGCGCGGCGGTGCCGGACTGATCCGCGCTGTCGTGGAAAACAGCACGATTCCTGTCATTGAGACAGGAACCGGAAACTGTCATATCTACGTGGATGAGACAGCCGATCTTTCCATGGCAGTGGATATTATTCTGAACGCAAAAACACAGCGCGTCGGCGTATGTAATGCGTGTGAATCGATTGTGGTACACGAAAATGTACGTGAAAAACTGCTCCCGGTTCTGGAGGAACGATTAAAAGAAAAACATGTGGAAATGCGCGCAGACGAAAAGGCAAGAGAATACATGCCGGAAGCAGAAGAAGCGACAGAAGAGGACTGGGGAAAAGAGTATCTCGACTATATCGTATCCATTAAAACGGTTTCCTCTATCGACGAAGCGATCGCGCACATCAACCGCTACAACACAAAACACTCCGAAGCAATCATCACCAACAACTACACCCACGCCCAGAAATTCCTGGACGAAATCGATGCAGCTGTAGTCTACGTCAACTCCTCCACCCGCTTCACCGACGGCTTCGAATTCGGCTACGGCGCCGAAATCGGAATCAGCACCCAAAAACTTCACGCCAGAGGCCCAATGGGACTGCTGGCGCTGACGTCGATTAAAAATATCGTATACGGAACGGGACAGATCCGAAAATAAAAGAAGAAAGATCTTGTGTCAAAGGGCAACCCAATTGATCCTCAAAAGGGCAAAACAGTTGATCTAGTGACCGAGTGCTAATCACCCATCACCCGATCACTGACCAACTCCCAACTGTCTCTTTTCCGGATCAACAGCCCAGACACAAGCCGAATCATTCATAAAACACAAAATGAAGACCTTGTAATCATAAAAATGTGGTTATGAGGTCTTTTTTTACGTTAATATCAAATTATACATAGATAAAAAGGCTTAAATACTCAATGTCATTAACTTTAGCAAAGAGCAGAAATCGTAAGCATTTATAAAACT
>NZ_QTVL01000029.1:0-10117 GCF_003460565.1 Blautia sp. AF32-4BH
ATAATCTGACCGACTTTCAGATAGTCACGACCCATGCGGCTCATGTCCTTGATACACAGATACTCCACATTCCCGGCTTCAACCTCTTTCATCATGGCTAAAAATCCGGGGCGGTCAAAACAAGTGCCGCTGATACCATCGTCCGTGAAATGGACAATGTTTGTAAAGCCCTGCCGTGCGGCGAAGTCCTCCAACATAGCCTTTTGATTGGATATGGAATTGCTCTCACGCTGTTGGTCATCATCTTTGCCAAAGTCATCACGGCTCAGTCGTTCGTACAGAGCTGTGATTTTCTCATTTTTTCTCATAACTTGCGCTCCTTTCTTCGGTTTTAGGTTGTGTGTTCTAAGAGACTTCCCAACCGCTTGATTAAGAAGTCTTTTAGAGCATACAACACCGGCTGCCAGCTTATATTTCTTATACTGCCGCACTGCGAAGTGGTTTGGCTTTTCCGATTCCAGTGCATCAAACATCAGGTCTACGGGATTTTTGAACTCCTCGTCATCCTCCCGGACTTCCATGGCGTTGATGAACTCGATGAGGGTGGAGAAGTTTTGCTCCTCCACCGGAGCTTCATAGTGGATATATCCGATCAATGCGCAATACAGCAATGTTTCCGCCTTGACCCAGAAATCGTCTCCGGCCTTGCCCTCGCCTTTGGTATTAGCGATTAGCGTTGTCACCAGCTTCAGAATATCCTTTTCCGAGTGGATGTATGCAAAGGGGTTATAGTGCATGGACTTCTTGAAGTTGATGGTATTTAGGACCTTGATTCGGTACGGCTCATAAATGACCTTGCCGTGCTTATCCTTCATGGGCTTTCCGTCCTTCTCCAGCTTGGGTGCGCCCCTTTGGAGCATTTTTCCACACTCCACCAGAATTGTTCCTTTCGGAAGCGTTTTGTCAATACAGAGATTCGTAATTCATTAAAAAATGATTGTTTTTATGACAAACTCATTAGAAATTACCGGCAACCACTTCCTGACAGATCAGATTCTTCACTCTATCCTCTACTGTTACCTTTTTTGCTTTGTTGAAGAACACCCCGACAAGATAGGTAGTGTTTCCTATTCTCGCCTTGAAATTGCCACCATCAATATAATTCTCTTTATTTTCCACTGCTTTCTCCTCCTGCATTTGCACCGCTCCTTTCCAAGATTCCCCTACAAGGGAAAGGGTAACAAAAAAGGTAACATGACCGAAAAGACTTCTCAAATCACCGCTACCTATGCTTGCTATCCGTATTTTATTTATTTTTCTATTTTCTTGTTACTTTTGTTACCTTTCATAGAAAGCCCAGTAAAATCAATACTTCCACTGGGTAACAAGATAAGTAACAGCAAGGTAACTTCATCAATTTTGTTACTTAAATGGTATCTCCAACTCCATCTGCTTTGGTATTTCGATAAACCCATCGCTATCCGCTTTGTCGGGGATTTCCTGAGACGAACCGGCACGCACCCAGCCACGCTGTTTACCATATTCTCCAAAGTGCATTGCCCCATCGCTCATTACCCAGTCGCTCACAGAGTTGTTCATAATATCACAAATCTGCTTTAGTTCAATTCTCTTTGGCTCATAGTCTCTGCGAAGCGCTTCTTTCCATAGCAGTTTGGAGCAGACTCTGTCTCCCTTGAAATCATCAAGAAAAGAAAGTATCATACCGGCATCAGCATCTTCCGGCATGAACTGCTTCTGATACTCTTTCAGGTAATCAGAGGACTCTTTGCCAAGCATCAGTTTGAAGTCTCCTGATCTAAATATCTCCATAGCTTCCGCCCACACTTGCTCGATATATTCCCTTGAAAGAGCTTCATTATCAAGAATATGACAATCCGCCCTCTCAGGATAAACCATGACCGGCATGAACCGTCTGTTACCGGTTCGGTCAAGCGGAAGCGTATCCATAGCATTGGATGTGCCACCAAATACACACTGTCTTGGTCTGTCCTTGGGCTGTGTTTCATAAGGTACTTTGTAAATATCACTCTGCCTGCTGATAAAAGACTTAATATCTTCAATACTCCTTGCACTGGCTGTCGCTATCATTTCCGACAATTCTATGATTAGATGCCCCTGCATTTTCCGGAACACATTTTCATCATCAAGCTTTTTCAGATCATCAGTAAACCACGAATCATTCATGGCAAGGAATCTGAAAAAAGTTGACTTTCCGGCTCCCTGACCGCCCACAAGTATCAGCATATATTCAAATTTCGTTCCCGGATGAAACACTCTTGAAATTGCCCCCAACAAAAGAACTTTCATTGCTTCGTAAACATAAACATTCCTGTCAGCTCCAAGAAAGTGATACAACACATCCTTGATACGCTCTTTTTTGTCCCAAACCAAAGAATTAAGTTTTTCCTGAATGGGGTGGTACTTGTTTTCCATAGCCACTACATTGATTGCCGATTTTATCTTTTTCTCCGTTGTCAAACTGTAATTTTCTTCAAGATACAGCATGATATGGTCTATGTCAGAATCCGTCAGGACAGGACTTTCCCGATACCATCCTAAATCTTTTACAATGTCGTTCCGGTCTGTCATCATGTTGTAACAAATAACACCCCTGAACTTCGGATCATTCCCCAATACCGTAACAACATTCCTAATGCACTGCCTCACAGCTCCTTTGTCTGTTGTGATTAACTGTTCCCTGATTTCTGAGATACTCATTGACTCTCCGTTCAATATCCTCCACCCCCTTTCCCAAATCTCTTACCAACATTTCTTTTTCTTCTTCTGTCCCCCATAGCAAAATATCAAGCTGACACTCCACTTTTGGCAGATTCTGCACCGCTTCCTCATACCTTGCATCAATTTCATCCATGCTCTTCGGTTTGAAATTTCTTTCCCATTTTTTTAACAAATGGAAATAATCAGACAACACCCGGTAGGTCTTTGTCTTAGCTTCTGCCAGTATCTGCATTGGGGATTTTTCTCTCCTGACCGGCTTTGGTGGAGAACGAACCGAACTGTCATAGGCTATTCCAAATTCATCTGCAATCTGCATGGCTGCATCTTTGGGAGAAAGATTATAATACCTGCCAACAAAATCAATCGCATCTCCTTTTTCCCCACAGCCAAAACAGAAATATTTTTTATCTGTCGGCTTTACTTTCATGCTCGCTGTCTTATCCTGATGAAACGGACATCTGCACATATTACTACGGTTAAAAACAATTCCGGCTCGTTCCATAACCGCCCTTGCGGTCACTCGTTCCTTTACTTCATCAAATACTCCCATAATATCCTTTCCGGACAATAAAAAAGCATCTGTTTTTTCCAGTCATGGATAACAAATGCTCCTTAAAGTTCCATATTCTTTTTTCTGACAGATACGTTCCGTTCTTTCTCTGCTTCTTTGACTTGCTTTTGCATTTCTTTCAGCTTCTCCTGAATAGATACTCTTGCCTGCTCCCGAATCAGCTCCTTTGCTTTCGCCTTATTCTTCGGTTCATTTAGGGCAGAAATGATATTGCCAAGAAAAACCTGAGACGCTTTTTCCAGTCGGAAAACAATCGCATTTACAACTTTGGAAGCAACCGATTTGGAACTGTCACTGAGCTTCTCCTTTGGCTGTTTCTGTAACAGTTCCCCATAATCTTTTACGACATCCACATCATGCTTCACTGTTTCCTCTTTCACACGCTCTGTGACCACCTCACAAGCCTTTTCATAGGCAAGGTCTACCGCTTCCTCAACAACTACATTTACATCCTCTATCTTCATCATAAGACCATCTAAGACAGCTTGTTTCTCATCAATGCGCTTCTGTTGGTTCATGATAATAAAATCCTGCTTTTCCAGATAGCTTACACCACCAAAGACCGGTTCAACATCTATATCCAGTCCGTGTTTCTGACAGATGCTGATAAACAACTTTCTGCACTCTTCATCAAAGACCATCTTACGGTTATTGTATTTCCCCTTTTTCTCATTCGGTTTCGGGAGTTCAAACCCCAATTCTTCCAATGCCTTATCCTGTTGGGGACACAATTCTCCATATTGATTGACCACATCAAAAACGTGTCTTTCGTGGATATGCGGTGTGGCTTCATCAAGATGCAAAGCCCAGTCCAAAATATGGACGTGAGAACCATATCGCTTATTAAATTCCTCAAAATATTCTGCACTAATCTGAGCAAGTACATCGGCTGAAACTGTTCCGTCAATGTTTCCAAGCTGTAATAAAGTCTCTTCCGGACACGTTTTGTTATTTTCAAGAATACCATCAATCGTTTTTACACGGTCATAGTGCCTTGCCTTTCGATTTCTTTCGTTCTGTCCTTCCACATGATCTGAATATTTTTCAACATAATATGCCTTCTCCACTTCGGTAAAAGTAAATCTTGCTCTTTCGTTTTCATCATTTGGCAGACTATAACCCTGATAGCAGTCCCAATAGACATTGAATTTCGTCCTCTCTGCGTCAATATGCTCACTGTTCTCAACATCAAATCTGCGGTCATTATGTTTGGCATCATAAGTCCCATGCTTTCCCGACCTTCCATTATGTCTTGTTGCTTTCATTCAACTCTTCCTTTCTTTTTTTCTACAAAAAAAGACCAAGTAAATCTCTCTACTCAGCCTGTTAATAATAACAATATTTAGTTTTTCCCGAAGGGATTTGCAACGAAGTTGCTTAATCTTGTGAAGCTCTGCTACAAGCAATACCCAGTACTTAGTGGCGAAACGCCACTAACTGGGCAATGGTTGCACCCTTGACCGGCTAAGGCGCTTCGCCCTTAACCCAAGCGGAGTCTTTCTCCTGCACCTTGCGTAAGGCTCTGCCTTTACAATCCGACAACCTGGAATTTATATAATTATTCCTCTAACTTTCCCCATTTTATAGGCTTTCCCGCCTGTCCATTAGTGAAATGATATGTAGTTTCCCTTATTTTTGCCCTTATGAGATAATTACAAGGGAAATAAGGGAATTTCTTTAATCATTGCCTACCACTTTATCAAGAAGCCTAACCGATTTTCGTTTAGCATCTCTTGTGGAGTGAGCATAGACATTCATTGTGGTACTGACATCTGAGTGTCCTAACAATTCCTGCACATCTTTTGGGGCTGCTCCATTTGCTAAAAGGTTGCTTGTATAGGTGTGACGTAACTGGTGGAAATGAAAGCCTTCAAATCCCTCTAATGTTTTTGCCACCTTTCTGCAAACAGTTCCCAAAGTAGTTGGAAGTTCCAGACAACCATCCGGTCTTAAACAGACGAAAGAAATTTCTTTATAATCTGCCGGGACTTCCTCTGTTCTGTCTAAGCAATAATATTCGTAGTACACTCTGTTTTTCTCTTTGACCGCTTTGTAGTAGTTCGTGTGATAAAGTTCTCCGTACTGCATTCGATTTTTTAACTGCTCTTTCCGGGCATTACGGAAAATCTCTACCAGCGTATCTCCAAAATCAACAATCCTCACTTTTTTCCGCTTGGTTGGTCCGATGATATATTTGCGCTTTGAGCCATCGTATCGGATGCTACGTCTTATGGTAAGGCATTGTTCTTCCAGATTTACGTCCTGCCACGCCAAACCGCAGGCTTCTCCAATACGAAGCCCGGCATAATAGGCTATCTGGATTGGAAGTATTGCGGCTGGGTTCTTTTTTTTCAGATAAGCAAGCAATCTTTCATAATCTTCTCGTGAAATTGGTTGGATATTTCCGTCCATGTCCTCGTCTGAAAACAAATCAACTTCATCCGTCTGATACCGCAGTTTAATATACTGCATGGGATTAAACGTAATATACTGTTTTGGAAATACTGCAAAGCGGAAGGACTGCTGCATGACTGCGGAAAAAGAATGGATGTAATCTTTGCTGTAACCCTTTCTCTCTTTTCCGTCGGGATGAACTCCCCCGAAGGAAAGCAAATCAAAAAAGGATTGCAAATGCTCAGAGGTTACATTTTTTAATTTCCGTTCTGCCAGCGGATGTTTCTTAATATTTCGGATTGTTCCGAGGTAATTCTCCACAGTACCATTGCTGAGCGTACCTGTTTTTAATTCCTCCTCTGCCCACACATCCAAAAGTTGTCCGACTGTGAGATTTTCCGCTTTGGCAACAAATTTCTTTTTCTCATAATCATCCATTGCCTGACGGAGCAGTTTTTCAGTTTCACTTTTGCTTTCTGTTCCAACGCATTCTTTCTGAACAAGATTGCCGCTTGCGTCCTCTACATAGAAGCGGTAGTACCATTTCTTTCCTTTTTTTCTTACAGATCCTTTTGCCATAATCGTATGTCTCCTTTCGATATTAGACAATCGGAACTGATGAAATGCTTCGTGCGTGTAAGTATATCATAACTCCGGCTGTCTTACTATACCGATTCGGAATCTTCGTATAAGACTTCTGATAAAAGATTTGCAAGCCTTTGCTCTGCTGTTTTGGGTTTCTTGGAATAGAGCCTTACGATGTCTGCCATCTCATTAAAAGCATTGATGGTGTGAGTGATTTCCCTTAAGAACATAATCTCATTATATTCATCATTCGATTCAAACCCTATTGTTTTGGCAATATCCGTCTGACCATCATTCCCCTTAAAGTTTTTGCAGGCGAACTGAAAGGAATCCAAAAACAGACCATATTGTTTTAACATCAGCAGTAATAAATCTTTTGAAAAAGCATCTTCTTCTTTGGTAAGGGCAAGTGGTAACTGTTCCAGAATATCTCCCATCGCATCACGAATCTGTAATTCTCTCTTATCCGTAATATCGGTTTCATATTCATCTGTTTCCCCTTTGAGCCATTCCACAGATACATGGAGTGCTTCCGAAAGACCTTCCAACACCATTTTTTTCGTATTGTCAATCGAACCATTCTCATAACGCAGGATTGTAGAAGCGGTAACACCCATCTTTTCTGCGACATAAGGCTGTGTCAGATTCAATTCCAGACGGCGCTGTTTTACTCTGCTCCCTATCAGCTTGCGTAATTCTTTATCTTTCATGCTGACTGCCTCCTTTTTCGGTATGTATGAATTATAGCATTGTTTTTCTGAAATTGCAATATGCAATATAAAGTTTATTTTTAACATTTCGTAACGCTTGACAAAAAGATGTGAAAAGGATATACTTACATCACAAGAATTGCATAATGCAATTTGTAAGGAGGTGATTATATGACGCAAAGAAAAATTGCATTATCCATCGAAGAAGCTGCTGACTATACGGGAATCGGCAGAAACACCTTAAGACAGCTTGTAGAATGGAAGAAACTTCCAGTATTAAAGGTTGGTCGCAAAGTCCTGATTAAAACCGATATTCTGGAAATGTTTATGGAAGCTAATGAAGGTCGTGATTTGAGGGATAGAGGAAATGTAAAAGCTGTAACAAGAACTGTGGCAAATTAAAAAGGCGGCTTCCAAAGAAACCGCCAAAGGTTCTATCAGACCAAAGCCATGATATAC
Source organism: Blautia sp. AF32-4BH (assembly GCF_003460565.1). NCBI lineage: Bacteria > Bacillati > Bacillota > Clostridia > Lachnospirales > Lachnospiraceae > Blautia > Blautia sp. AF32-4BH. Next base: position 7,420 of record NZ_QTVL01000029.1, read on the forward strand.
CTACACGCAAGAAGATTATACCATGTGCTTCTTCTGATACGCAACCGAGAACTTATGTTTGCAAAAGAAAGGAGAATGTAATAATGGCAAAATCAACAAAAAGTTATGAAGAACGAATGCTTGAAATGGAAAAAAGGGAACAGGAAAGCCTTGAAAAAGCAAAACGATATGCAGCACAGAAGAAAGAACTTCTGAAACGAAAGAAAACCGAGGAAAGTAAAAAACGAACCCATAGGCTCTGTCAGATTGGCGGTGCGGTGGAATCCGTTCTTGGTGCTCCTATTGAGGAAGAAGACATCCCAAAGCTGATTGTTTTTCTGAAAAGGCAGGAAGCCAATGGGAGATTTTTCTCAAAAGCAATGCAGAAAGAAACCAATACCGATATGGAGGAAGTGTAATGGCAGAGGGGATGAGTTTTTCATTCCCTTCATTGCTTTTTCATGAAGGGCGCACTTATGGACAACCAGAGGTCGTCCCAATAAGTTTGCCACAAGTGTCAACCGGTCTGCGCTCACGCTTGCCGGGCTCGTTCCGTCGGCGGGGCTTTCAGCCAGACCTGCTCATGCCGCAGGAGGCACTCTTCGCCAGAGAGGCGCATTCCATGCAGGCTGCTATGCGCAGGGCACTCTTACGCAGAGGGAGTTCCGGCAATGCTGCTTTTTCTAAAACTGAAAGCAATGTTGCCGGAAATCTATGCCGGATACGTCAGAAAGGAGGAATCCAGACATGGCGATTTTTCATTACACAATCAAAATAGTCGGACGAAGTAAAGGGAAATCTGTTATCTCCGCTTCCGCATATCTCAATGGGGATGTGATGAAAAACGAGGAAACAGGGAGAATCAGTTATTACACTTCTAAAAAAGAAGTGGTCTACACCCGGCTGATGATGTGCGAAAACGCACCTCCTGAATGGCAGATAGTACCAGAAGAAAATATAAAACGCTTTCAAAAATCTGTCCGATACAAAAGGTCAGAAGATAAAGAAGCTGCTTTAAAAAAATTCAAAATCACATTTCAGAAACAGAGGTTATGGAATGAGGTATTGAAGATTGAAAAAAATGCAGATGCCCAACTTGGCAGGTCATTTGAATTTGCCCTCCCCAAAGAATGGAGCAGACAGGAACAAATTCAATATACAACCGACTATATCCAAAAAACTTTTGTAGATAGAGGAATGTGCGCTGATTGGAGTATCCACGACAAAGGGGATGGCAACCCCCATGTCCATCTGCTTCTAACTATGCGTCCTTTTAACCCGGATCATTCTTGGGGAAAGAAAGAAGTCAAGGATTGGGATTTTGTCAGAGATAAAAACGGAAATATCGTGATTGATGAATCCCATCCGAACTGGTGGCAGGATAAGAAAAACCCTGACCGTCATGGAATCCGTATCCCTGTATTAGACGAAAACGGAATTCAGAAGATTGGAGCAAGAAACCGCCTGCAATGGAAACGGGTGCTGACCGATGCTACTGGATGGAACAATCCAAAAAATTGTGAACTGTGGCGGAGTGAATGGGCAAAGGTATGTAATGAACATCTGCCTTTGCATAATCAAGTTGATCATCGTTCTTATGAAAAGCAGGGAAAACTCCAGATTCCTACCATCCATGAAGGAGCTGACGCAAGAAAGATTGAACAAAAGTTTTTTGCCGGGCAGGAAATAAAAGGCTCGTGGAAAGTAGCGGAAAATCAAATCATAAAACAACAAAACACGTTATTGCAAAAGATACTAAACACCTTTGGGAAAGTATCGGGTGCATTATCATTATGGAAGGAGCGATTAAATGACATTAGAAGAAAGCCGGGAAATTATACCCTTAATGGAATCCATGATTGGTCAAATCGAAGAACAGCAGAACCTAATGGCAGAAATGATTCTGGAAATGCAGAACCGGGACACTCAACTCTCTCTTATGCAAAAACAGAATCAGAAATTACAAAAATTAAACAACGAGTTATCCGAGCTGCTCAACATTTTGCCAAATACCGAGGAACTGCTTTCCAAGATGGAAGAACAGAAAACGAAGATAGAGCTTTTGGAAAACGAAAATCAGCAATGGCAGAAATTGGCACAGAAGCTGAACAGCGAAAACAGTTTATTACTGAAACAGAACACCGAATTGCTGAACTGGAACAGCAGATAGAGAAAGGACGTGATATAGATGAACGAATCCAGAGAATCAAAGAACGCCGAACAGTTGGAAGAACTTCTGCTCTTGACCGAGGAGATACAAGAAGAACTAGAACAGAAAGAACAGCTTATCGTGGAACTGAAGACGCAGCTCAGCGAATCTCTGACCTTGAACGAGAAATTAAACAAAGAGAACAGAGCCGGGAATATTCAAGCATTAAAGAACGACTTGAAGCTGGCAGACAGAGCATTGCGGATCGAGAAAGAGAAGTTGCGAAGCGCAAACGTCATGATAGAGGAATGTCAAGATAAAATATGCTATTTAACACAGGAACGGGATTATGCCCGGACACATCAGAAAATCGTAGAAATACCGGTAGAAAAGCCGGTACTCTATGAAAAATGTGAAGCCTGTAACCGGACAGCCTATCAGAATGCAAAAGCAAAATACGGAACACAAAAAGAGCGACTTGCCGGACAGTATAAAGCAAAAACGGTAATGTTCCAAAGAGACTGTGAGAAAAAGTCTGTAAATAAGATTCTTCTATGATAATAAAGGGTG